>CAZFGJ010000057.1:0-16452 GCA_964518445.1 uncultured Solirubrobacteraceae bacterium | reverse complement strand
GACCTACCTGGTCGGTGACGCGGCCCGGCACGACCGTGATGGCTACTTCTGGGTGATCGGGCGGATTGACGACGTCGTGAACGTCTCGGGCCACCGCCTCTCGACCGCCGAGGTCGAGTCGGCGATCGTCGCCCACGCCGACGTTGCCGAGGCCGCCGTGATCGGCCAGCACGACGAGGACACCGGCCAGGCGATCGTGGCGTTCGTCACCCTGCAGGGTGAACTGGACGGCGATGAGGAGACCGTCGAGGGGATCCGCGCCACCGTCGCCGAGCGGATCGGCAAGTTCGCCCGGCCCAAGCGGATCATCTGGGCCGAGGATCTGCCCAAGACACGCTCGGGCAAGATCATGCGCCGCCTGCTCCGCGACATCGCCGAGGGCCGCGCCCTGGGCGACGTGACGACGCTGCGCGACCCCACCGTCATGGAGCAGCTCGAGTCCCAGGTCAGCGCACACCAGGCGCAGGAGGACTGAACACGGGCGGTCGGGATTCCGACTGCCCCACGGAAAGGCTCCCGCGGATCCCTCTAGACTCCCCGCCGTGAACGATCCAGCCGTCTCCAATCACTCCGACGCGATAGTCCAGGCGACCGATCTCTCCCGCCGCTACGGCACCGGAGAGGCCGCAGTCGACGCGCTCGTGGACGTCAACGTCAGCTTCCCCGCCGGCCGCTTCACGGCGATCATGGGACCGTCGGGCTCGGGCAAGTCGACGCTCATGCACATCCTGGCCGGCCTCGATCGCCCGACCTCGGGGAGCGTCCGGCTCGACGGTGTCGAGTTGACCGAGCTCGACGACAAGGCGTTGACGAACCTGCGTCGCGATCGCATCGGGTTCATCTTCCAGACCTTCAACCTGCTGCCCGTCCTGAGCGCCGAGGAGAACATCCTGCTGCCGCTCTCGATCGCCGGGCGCAAGCCCGACGAGGAGTGGCTGAAGACGCTGATCGACACGGTCGGCATCCGCGACCGCCTTACCCATCGCCCGGCCGAGCTCTCCGGCGGACAGCAGCAGCGTGTGGCCGTGGCGCGCGCCCTCGTCTCGCGTCCTGCCGTGGTGTTCGCCGACGAGCCCTCGGGGAACCTCGACTCGAAATCCTCCGGCGACGTCCTGGGGCTCCTGCGCGAAGCCGTCGACAAGTTCGGCCAGACCGTCGTCATGGTGACCCATGACGCGCATGCCGCCTCCTACGCGGACCGTCTGCTCGTGCTGGCAGACGGGCGCATCGTCCACGACGGGGAGGCGGGTTCGCCCGAGCAGGCGCTCGACCTGATGAAGGACGTCGGCTGATGCTGCATCTCGTCCTGCGCGGCTTCATGCAGCGCAAGCTGCGGGTCCTGCTGACGGGTATCGCGATCGCCCTCGGCGTCGCCCTGATGGCCGGGACATACGTCCTGACCGACACGATCAACCAGTCCTTCGCCTCGATCTTCCAGACGGCGAACAAGAGCAACGACGTCGTCATCAGCCCGACCGAAGTCCTCGGGCGGGAAAGCCAGTCGGAAACCTCGCCGATCACCGAGGCGATGCTCGCGAAGGTCCGCGCCACGCCCGGCGTCGCGAAGGCGGCCGGTGCGATCTTCACGCCCGCCAACTTCCTGGACGTACACCGCAAACGGCTCACCACCGGCGGCGCACCGGCCTTCGTCGCGTCTGAGGTCCCGCCGCCCTTCGAGTCCTTCAGTCCCGTCAAGGGGCGCTTCCCGAACACCTCCACGGAGCTGTCGATCGACGAAGCGACCAGCAACCGCTCGGGTCTGAAGATCGGCCAGCAGATGATCGTGGCCGGCTCGGCACCGGCTCGGACCTACACGATCGTGGGAATCGTCAAGTTCGCCGGAGGCCAGTCATTCGGTGGCGCCGGTGCGGCCGTCATGACCCCCGAAGAGGCACAGCGGGTCGTCGGCCTGCCGGGCCACTACGACCAGATCGACGTCGCCGCCACCAACGGCGTGAGTGGCGACGTGCTGCGCACGCGGCTGCGCGCGGAGCTGCCTCCCACCGTGGCGGTGCGCACCGGTGCCCAGCAGGCGGCCAAGGACACCTCCGATCTCGAAAGCAACCTCAGCTTCCTGAGGACCTTCCTGCTGGTCTTCGCCTACGTCTCGCTGGTCGTGGGGGCCTTCATCATCTTCAACACCTTCTCGATCACCGTCGCCCAGCGGACCCGCGAGTTCGGACTGCTCAGGACGCTCGGCGGCTCCCGCTCGCAGGTGCTCAGGTCGGTCGTCTACGAAGGCCTGCTGCTGGGGATCGGCGGGGCCGTGCTGGGGTTGCTCGGCGGGATCGCCCTCGCCCCTGCCCTGGACGCTCTCTTCAAGGCCTTCGGCGCCGACCTCCCGGACAGCGGCACAGTCGTCGAGACAAGGACGATCGTCGTTTCCCTGGCCGTCGGGATCAGCGTGACCGTCCTCGCCGGCCTGCAGCCCGCTCTGCGCGCGACCCGCGTCCCGCCACTCGCCGCCATGCGCGAGGGAGTCGAGATACCCCCGGCGCCGCGCACGACCCTGAGCCTGATCTTCCAGTTCCTCTACGGGCTCGTCACGATCCTCCTGCTCGCAGGAGCCCTCGGCCTCGGGCCGGTCGGGGCGATCCTTGCGGCGCTCTGGCTCGCCCGCACGATCTTCCTCTGGGTCCGGATGCGCCAGGGGCACCCGCGCCGGGCACGCCACTACCGGATCGTTCCGGCGCTGGCCCGTGCTCTCGGCGTTCTGGTCAGCTGGCGCGGCATCACCGGCCGCCTGGCCCGCGAGAACTCGATTCGCCAGCCCGGCCGGACGCTCGTCACGGCCGGCGCCCTGACCGTCGGGCTGGCCCTCGTCGCGTTCGTTGCGGTCCTCGCGGACGGCACCAAGGCGACGATCGACCAGGCCGTCAGCCGGTCCTTTGCCGGCAACCTGATCGTCGAGAACTCGTCGCCCAACTCCGAACAGGGGATTCCGGCTCTGGTCGCTCCGGCGGTGCGTCAGGTGCCGGGTGTCCAGACGGTCACGCCGATCGCCTTCACCCTCGGCCGCCGGCGGGACAGCTCGAAGAACTCGACGGTCACCGCGATCGACCCCGCCAGCTTCCTGAAGACCTACCGGGTGGACTGGGCGCAGGGCTCCAACGCGACGCTGCTGGCGCTTGGCGAAGAAGGCACGGTGATCACTAAAGGTTTCGCTGAATCAGATCACCTGAAGGTGGGCCAGACGGTGGATCTGCTGACGCCCGCCAAACAGCACGTCCGCCTGGTCATCCGGGGCATTGCCTCCGACAACGCCCGCCTGCTGCAGGACTTCACGATCACCCTGCCCCTGGCACGCACGCGATTCGGGCAGCGCGACGACGCCCTGAACTTCGTCACCTATGCGCCGGGCGCCACCAATGCCGAGGTCCAGCCGGCCGTCGACAAGGTGCTGGCGGCCGCGTTCCCCCAGACACGATCGAGAACGGCGGCCCAGTTCAAGGAAGACCAGGCGAACCAGATCAACACGCTGCTGACGCTGATCTATGTCCTTCTGGCGCTGTCGGTGATCGTCTCGCTGTTCGGGATCGTCAACACCCTGATCCTCTCGATCTACGAGCGAACCCGGGAGCTGGGGATGATGCGCGCCATCGGCACCTCGCGAAAGCAGGTCCGCCAGATGATTCGCTACGAGTCCGTCATCACGGCCCTGATCGGTGGGATCTTCGGCCTGGTGATCGGAATCGTCGGATCGGTCCTGGTCACGACCTTTGCGCTCTCGGAATCGGGCTACGTGCAGTCCTTCCCCGTGGGGACGCTCTTCATCCTGCTCGTCGTGGCGGCATTGGCCGGCCTGCTGGCCGCTCAGCTGCCGGCCAGGCGCGCCGCGAAGCTCGATCTGCTCGAAGCCCTCTCCAGCGAGTAGGAGCTCCCGGCGGGTCCTCGCCGGACGATGGATAAGCTGGCCTACGCAATGGCCACCAGCACACCCGAGCAGTCCGACCCCGAGCTCCAGGCGACCGCCTGGAATCTGGACCCGCTGGTCAACGGCGAGGGCCCCGAGGGCGTCCGCAGCCGCCTGAACGAGGCGCTGGAGCGTGCCAAGGCCTTCGCCGCTCAGCACGCCGGGAAACTGGCGGAGCTCGACGGCCCCGGCCTGGCAGGCGCGATGAGCGAGCTGGCTGAGCTGCAGGAGCTCGTCGGACGGGGCGGCTACTACGCCGCTCTGAAGTTCTCGACCGACACCGCCGACCCGGCCAACGGCGCTCTCATGCAATGGGTCCAGGAGCAGGAGACGGCGATCCAGACGACCCTGCTGTTCTTCGAGCTCGAGTGGGCGGCTCTCGAGGACGAGCCAGCCGAGGCGCTGCTGGCGTATGACGGCCTGGACTTCTGCCGTCACCACCTGCGCAACATCCGCCGCTACCGCCAACACCTCCTCACCGAGCCTGAGGAGCGGATCCTGACCGAGAAGTCGCTCACCGGAGCGGGTGCCTGGACACGGCTCTTCGAGGAGCTGACGTCCGTCATCGAGGTCACCCTTCCCGGCGCCGGCGAGGCCCCCGGTGGCGAGGAGACCGAGAAGATGCCCCTCGAAGTGGCCCTCAGCCGCCTGTCGATGGCCGACCGGGAGGTTCGCCGGACCTCGGCGGAGGCCGTCACTGCGGCACTTGCTCCGGGACTTCGCACGCGGGCCTACCTGTTCAACACGCTGCTGGCCGACAAGGCGACCGACGACCGCCTGCGCTCCTACGACCACTGGCTCTCGGCGCGCAACCTGGCCAACGAGGCGAGCGACGAGTCGGTCGCCGCGCTGATCGAGGCGGTTCGGGGCCGGTATGAGATCCCACGCCGCTGGTACAGGCTGAAGGCGCGCCTGCTGGGCATCGAGCGCCTGGCCGACTACGACCGTCTTGCCACGGTCACCCAGGACGAGGTCGACTTCCCCTATTCCGAGGCCAAGGACCTGGTGCTCGACTGCTACTCCTCCTTCTCCCCCGAGCTCGGCGGCCTTGTCAAACGGTTCTTCGACGAGCAGCGCATCGACGCTCCCGTGCGGCCTGCAAAGCGCGGCGGCGCCTTCTGCGCTGGGACCGTCCCCTCGGAGTTCCCCTACGTCCTGCTCAACTACACCTCCCGCCGCCGCGATGTCCTGACGCTGGCCCACGAGCTGGGCCACGGCGTCCATTTCGCCCTCGCCGCCCGCCAGGGCATCTTCCAGCAGCACACGCCGCTGACCCTGGCCGAGACCGCATCGGTCTTCGGCGAGACGATCGTCTTCAGCAAACTGCTCGCCGAGGACTCCTCGCCCGAGTCCCGCCTGGCGCTGCTGGCCGAGAACCTCGAGGACACGATCGCCACGGTCTTCCGCCAGGTTGCGATGAACCGCTTCGAGCACCTCGTCCACACCGAGCGCCGCGAGCGGGGAGAGCTTTCGGTGGACCGCTTCGGCGAGCTGTGGGCCGAGAGCCAGGAGGAGCTGTTCGGAGACTCCGTCGAGCTGACCGAGGGCTACCGCAGCTGGTGGTCCTACATCCCGCACTTCATCGGCAGCCCCGGCTATGTCTACGCCTACGCATACGGCCAGCTGCTGGCGCTCTCGGTCTACGAGCGCTACGAGCAGCTGGGCGAGGAGATGGTCCCGCGCTACCTCGACATGCTCGCCGCCGGCGGCTCGAAAAACCCTGAGGAACTGGGTGCCCTGGTGGGAATCGACCTCTCCGACCCAGGGTTCTGGTCCGCCGGTCTCGACCTGGTCGAGCGCCAGCTCGGCGAAGCAGAAGCCGCCGCCGAGGCCTCAGGGCGCCTGTAAGCCCGTTCGGGCTCTCCGGCCGCCAAGGGCGCGCCGCGCTCAGGACCCAGGGAGGCTCAGCGCCGTACCGCGATCGCGGTACGTGTGGTCGAGCTCGACGGCGTCGCCCCGCCGCTCCCGGTCCTGATCAGGATTTCCACCTTCGATCCCTTCCCCAGCTTGTGGGCGAGTGTCACGTCCACGGCAACCTGGCGCGAGCCCCCGATCTTCACGGGCGTCTTGGCGGTTGAGAGCTTTCGCCCCTTCTGACGGGCGATCGCTTCGACAGAGACCGAGCCGTGGCGCAGGGAGGGCAGCGCGAGCTTGAGATGAACGGTCGCCGAGGAGGCGCCGTTGGTGAGTGAGCGTGCCAGGACCCGGGTGCGAGGCGGCTTGGCCCTGTTGCGGAGCTTCAGAGTGCGGGCGCGCCCGTGGCCGCCTGAGAGCTTCGCGGTGAGGCGAGTGCTCGCGAGGGAGTTCCAGCTGGCCGGCCGCAGGCTCAGCTTCTGACCCTTGGCGAGCGTGATGGAGCCCAGGTCGAAGGTCTGGCCGCTCAGGTGCCCGCCGGCGATCGACAGCGAGATGTGGAATCGGCCGCCGCCGAGGGCGCTCACCTGGGCGCCACCGCCGCCCAGGGCTGCCTTGATCTTTCCCTTCACAACCGGCCCGGAGATCGTCAGCACCCGCTCCGGGCTGCCGGCGGAGTAGACCTGGACGGTGCCGCTCGCCGAGGGCGTCTGCCCCGGAGCGGGGGCAAGGCCGATCGTGGCGGCGTGGGAGTTGAATTCCGTCGCGTCGTGTCCGGCGCCGGCCGTCAGCGAGGCGCCTCCACCCGGTCCGGTCCACTGCGCTTCGACACCGCCGCTCGTCGACGCCAGCGTCTCATGCCAGTCCGTCCCGGGTCCCTGAATCGTGCTGATACCGGCGAGTCCTGGTCCGGTGTAGGTCGCCGGGCTTGGGGGCCCTCCGTCGAGTTCGGGGCTCAGCGAGACGTCTTCGGGCGCGTCGCCTTCGAGGTTGACCGGTTTCCCGGTTGCCGGGTCGTTGAGCGATTCGATGCCCGTCGTCGGGGAGAGAGAGGTCGTGGTCGTCGAGCTCCCGGGCGCGCTGACCAGGTGCTGGGGCCCCTCCATGCGGGCGATCGGAATGACCTCGATGTCTTTCATCGATCCGCTGGCGTTCTCGCCGGGCATGCTCCATGTATTCGTGGCTTCGTTGACGATGATCGCGGAGTTCGCCTGCGCGGTCGCGTGGCGCACGCCGTTTGCATTCGCGTTCTCTTCGTCGACGAACGGTTCGTTCGAGTTCGCGGCCAGCATCGTGTACTGGCCCTGAGCGGGCGTGTCGTCCTCGATCGCGAAGACTGCGATCGCGTGCGCGTGGGATTGGACCGCTTTTGGTTTGGCGCCGTGAGTTTTCCACTTGAAGTCCACAATCACGGGGTGGTAGTAGGGGTTCGGGCCGAAGGAGAGCAGTGCGGCTGCCTTCATTTCTGCCGCGCTGGTCAGCCTTCCGTAGAGGTAGGGAACCCTCGAAGTGGAGTAGACCTTCAACCAGTCGACCGCGATCGCATGTTCGACCGATGCCTTTGAGAGGCCGAAGGCGGTCGGGGCCGTGCCGAAGTCGTCGGGGTTGGAGGTGCCGTCGGCGATGGCTGAACTGAGGAACGCGAAGCCGAAACAGACGCCGTGGGGTTTGCTGTGTTGACGTTCCCAGTTGTAGTAGGCGGGCAGAGCGTCACCTTCTTCGTCGAGGATCGGGTCGGCGAAGGCTTCTGAGAGCTCTTTGACGGTGGATACATGCGCGTAGTTCTCAAAGTTGAAGCCGTCGGTGTCGCGCCACGTGTCGATCGGCTGTTCGTGAAGCGTCGCCGAATCGCCGCCTTCGGTGACCGTCACGTCCCCGCTCGTCGCCTCGTAGGGCACGGTTATCTTGATCTGGGTTCCGTCGTCGTTGACGTTCTCTGCAGGGACGGCCTCTTTCGCATAGGCGTTGCCCCACGTGATCACCGTCGAGGTCGAGAAGCCGCAGCCATGGAGGATCGCCTCCGAGTTGAGCTGGAAGCCGTGATCGTGCCTGCTGGTCCAGCTGATCGATGACAGTTCAATTTTTCCGGCCCCGCACCGGCTCAGTTCCGCGCTGCTGGGGGCGAAGTCGCTGTCGCCTCCGTAGGCTGCCGTGACCGTCACCTGGCCGCCCGTTCCGGGTGCGGGCTGTTTGTAGAGGACCGAGCATTCGGCGACCCCCGGCGTGGCGGTCGCTTTGAGTGCGCAGCTTGGTTCTTTGAGGCTGCCGGGCGAGCCCGAGGCGGCCGTCACGGTGAAAGCGACCGATCCGGTCGGGGCTTTCAATGTCAGTTCGCCGCTTTTGTCGCTCACCTGGGCGGTGCACCTGGCAACTTCTTTTTCGGCTGTCGCGGCGCAGTTCAGCTGTGTCGCGGTTGGGGCTCCCGCTTCAAGCAGGAACGCCCTCAGCTGGCCTTCGTGGTGGCCGATTCCGGCGATATCACCGGCGTCGTTGATCGCGACGGCGCGGTTCAGCACCCAGCCGGAGCCTTTGGGCAGCAGACTGTTCAGGTCGGTTACGCCGCCGGCCTGCCACGCCGCGGCGTGTTCTTTACCTTCGACCATCTCGAGGCCGACGGCGATGTGGGACGAGTTGACCCGATAGGGCTTTTCGATCCCTTTGATCGCGGTTTCTTTTCCGTCCGGCGTGCGTAGGAAGAAGCTCCCTCCCCGTTCACCGACCACGCTGCCGTCGTTGGCGAGCGAGTAGGGGGAGTCGAAATTGAGTTCTGTTCCCGCCGAGGCCGGTGTGGGCCAAAGGTAGAAGCGGGTTTTGCCGCTGCTTTCTTCGCTTGGCAGGACCGCGCCGAGGGTCTGCCCGGAGTCGTTGATGAAGAAGGCCTCGCTCTGCTCCCCGGGGCCGACGTCCGCGGCGCCCACGAACACGGGGCTTCCGCCGCCGGGGGCGATCGTTGCCCGGGCGGCGACGTTGGCGCCTGCTTCGGGCTGATACCCGTCCGTCGCCGCGACGTTGCCGTGGTCGTCGATCCCCACGCCCAAACCGATGTCGTGGAAGGTTTCACCTTTTTTGTTCGTGAAGGTGTCCTGCAGCAGCGGGACTTCGTGGGGTTCGCCTTTCGGGCCGAACCAGACCGGACGCGGAAGGCCCTTTTCTTCGCCGTTGTCGGTGACCGTCTCGGTGCTCCAGCCGCCGACGTCGCCCGCGGAGTTGATGTTGTAGAGGAACAGTTCGTGCTTCGGTTTTTCGTCTTCTTCGTGTTTTTCGGCCCCGTTGAGCGGTTTCAGTGCGGTCGATTTGCCTTCAGCCCAGATCGACCATGGCCCTTCGATGTCTTCTTCGCCTTCTTTTTCGGTCAGTTGGGCGATCAGGATGTGGTCGGATTCGTTGAGCGCGAACGGCACGCCGGTGCCGGCGTCGATCACGTTGGCCGCACGGGCCGCAACCGTCCAGCCGAATGCGAGCGCGCACAGGGCCGCCGTCAGGGCGCAGGCGAAGATGCCCGCCATGCCAACCGGGCTGCGGAGGCGCCCGACGACCGCCGCTGTGGTTCCCCCTGCGCGCATCGGTCGTCCCCCATCCGTAGTCATCGCCCGAGTCCGGCGGATCCTTTCAGAATCACACCTCCGCCGGAGGGCGCTCACTACGCCTTTACGACGTAGGCCGAACCGGCCGCTAGAACAGCCCGCCGAGTGCCGACCCGGCGCCGTGGACCAGGTCGAACAGCGGCTGGGGGATGATCCCGAAGACCAGCACCGCCGCCCCGGCCAGGACGGCCACGAAGACGACCTCGCCCTGCGTCCCGGTCGGCGGCTCGGCGATCTCATCGAGCTCGGGCGAACCGCCGGCGAGGACCGGGAGCGGGCTGGGGGCGACGGGGGAGGGCGCATCCGAGCTGCGCATCCACATCGCCGCGATCACCGGCAGGTAGTAGCCCAGGGAGATCATCGAGCCGATCACGATCATCACGCCCAGCCAGATGTATTCGCCCGAGACGGCGGCGTCGATGAGGTAGAACTTCCCGATGAAGCCGGCTGTCGCCGGGATCCCGGCCAGGCCGAGCATCGAGAGGGTCATCGGCCAGGCCAGCCAGGGCCGGTCGCGTCCCAGGCCGTTGAGGGTCTCGATCGAGTCTCCCATGCCCGTTTCGCGCTCGCGGGCGACGATCACGGCGAAGGCGGCCATGTTCATCATCAGGTAGACGATCAGATAGAGGGCCGTCGCTTCGACGCCCAGCTTGGTTGCCACGACGACACCGGCCAGCATGTAGCCGGCCTGGGCCACCGAGGAGTAGGCAAGCATCCGCTTGAGCGAGGACTGGCCCAGGGCGCCGACGTTGCCGACGATGATCGTGATCGCCGCGAGTACCGCGACGGCCGGTCCCCAGCTGGCCTGGGCTTCGATCAGCGCGACGTCGAAGAAGCGCAGGAAGACCCCCAGGGCGGCGACCTTGGTTGTGACGGCCATGAAGGCTGTGACGGGCGTGGGAGCGCCCTCGTAGACGTCTGGCGTCCACTGGTGGAAGGGCGCCACCGAGGCCTTGAAGCCCAGCCCGGCGACGCAGAGAGCGATCCCCGTGAGCGTCAGGGGGTCACTGGCCAATCCGTTGGTCGAGAGCGCACGTCCGATGCCGGTGAAGTCGGTCGTCCCCGTCGCGCCATAGATCATCGCCAGGCCGTAGAGCAGCGTGGCCGAGCCGACCGAGCCGACGATCAGATACTTCAGCCCCGACTCGAGCGAGTGCTCGCGGCGCATCTCGGTCGCGCAGAGCACATAGAGCGGGATCGACAGGAGCTCCAGCCCGATGAACAGGGCGACCGTGTTCTGAGCGGCCGCCAGGAGCGACATGCCGCCTATAGATGTCAGCAGGAGCGCATGGAACTCGCCGTGGGCGGCTTCGCGGGCGGCCAGTGAGCGCCAGGCCAGCAGCACGGTGCAGGCGCCTCCTGCGATCAGGATCAGGTTCAGCGTCAGGGAGAGGGTGTCGATCTTCAGGGCACCCGAGACGATCGACTTGGACGAGCCCCACTGCCAGATGGTCAAACCCAGGGCCGCGCCCAGTGACAGGAGCGTCAGTGCCGGAACCAGCTGCGAGCGCACCCAGCGCGAGCCGAGCAGACCGAACAGCAGGACGATCACCGCGCCGCCCAGCAGGGCGATCAGCGGGGACAGGCCACCGAAGTCGACATGCGGGCCTTTGAGGTGGGCCTCGGCGAGGATCAGGTTCACTTGATCACCAGAACCTGGGGGTTGTTCGACGCGAACACGTGGCAGTTCTGCTGTTCATTGCAGAAGCTCAGAACGCGGGCCGCGGCGACCGCTCCCTTGACCGACTTTTCGCTTCGATGGAGGGCCAGCTGCGGATAGAGCGCCAGGAACAGGATCACGGCGATCACGGGGGCGATCACGAGGCCGTCCATCAGGCCGATCTCGCGCGACTCGACGGTCTTTCCGACCCGGTTGTGCATTGCCCGGATGAACAGCCTCAGGGCATAGACGCTGGCCAGCACGACGCCGGTGAAGGCGATGATCGCGATCGCCAGCTTGGCTTTGAAGACACCCAGCAGGATCAGGAACTCGCCGACGAAGTTCGAGGAGCCCGGGATCGCCAGGGTGGCAAGGGCGACGATCAGGAACATGCTCGCCAGGATCGGTGCGCGGAAGGCGATCCCGCCCATCTCGCGGACGTCTTCCGAGCCGCCCGCGCGCTGCGCCAGCAGTGCGACGATGAACAGGAGCGGGGCGACGACAAGTCCGTGGTTGACCATCTGCAGCAGGGCTCCCTGAGCGCCCTGGGGGTTCAGGGCGAAGATCCCGAGCGTGATGAAGCCCAGCTGGGCGACCGAGGAGTATCCGGCGATCAGCCGCGCGTCGGTCTGGCTGAAGGCCTGCATCGACCCGTAGATGATCGAGATCAGGGCGATCAGCAGCATCAGCGTCTGGAAGTGCACAGCGGCCCTCGGGAAGAGCGGCAGGACGATCGCCAGGAAGCCGTAGGCGCCGACCTTCGAGAGGACTCCCGAGAAGACCATCAGGACCTCGATCGGCATCGCCCTGTACCCGTCGGGCATCCACCCGTGCAGCGGGAAGGCGGGCATCTTGACCAGGAAGGCCGCGGCGAAGAACAGGAAGATCCACTCCTGTGAGCCGGTCGAGAGGGGCAGGTGCTGCAGCGCCGTCAGGGCGAAGTTGATGTGCCCTCCGCCCTGCTGGGCGGCCAGGACGCCGGTCGCGATGGCTGCCGCCAGCATCAGCAGGGAGCCGACCAGCGTGTAGATGACCAGCTTGATCGTCGCCTTCACCCGGCCGGGCTCGCGCCCCCACCCACCGATGAGGAAGTAGAAGGGGATCAGCATCAGGTCGAAGAAGGCGACGAACAGAGCCAGGTCCTGGGCCAGGAATGCGCCGAGGACGGCGGACTCGGCCAACATGAACTGGAAGTAGAAGAGCCGCGGGCGGTCGAGCGGGTGGCTGCTGCGGATGTTGCAGGCGAAGGTCGCCGCGGCGAACAGCAGGGTCGTCATTCCAACGAGGAAGACGTTCAGGCCCGTGATGGCCACCTTGTAGTGGATGCCCAGCGAGGAGATCCACATCACGTTCGTCACGTGCTGCAGCGCCACACCCGGTTTGTAGTCGGCGATGTAGCCGATCGAGAGGCCCAGGGCCACCAGCGTGCCGAACAGCGCGGCCAGCCCAGGGAGGCTGACTCCCCGGGCACCGGGGGCGTCGCCGTCGTTGGGCGTGACCGCCCGGACGGGCAGCAGCGCGCCGAGCAGCCCGCAGGCGGCCGGTAGCCAGATCATGATCGAGAGTGCCGGCATCAGCTCTGGAGGAGGAAGTAGAAGCTGGTTCCCGCCACGCCGAGCAGCAGCAGGGCGGCGTAGTAGCGGACGAAGCCGTTCTGCACGGCTCGCACGGCGGCCGAGCCCGCGCGGACGATCCCGGTCGTGCCACCGACGATCGTCTCGTCGATCACCCGCCGCTCGAAGACATCACGGGCGAAGTTGCCGGCCGCCGCGAAGGGGCGGACGATGACCGCGTCGATGATCTCGTCGAAGTACCACTTGTTGACCAGCAGCTCATAGACGGCCGGCAGGCGCAGCCGGAGCCGCTCGGCGGTGCCGGGCCGCTTGACCCAGATCCTGTAGGCCAGTGCGATCCCGGCCAGGCCGATCAGGCTGCCCAGGATCAGGCCGAACGCGAGCAGGCCGTCCTTCGTGTGCGGTTCGTAGAGCTTCGAGTCGGCGAAGGTGGGACGCAGGAAGTCGTCGACCACGAAGTCGACGTTCGGGATCTGGATCAGCCCGGCGCCGGTGGCGCCAAGCGCCAGGAGGGCCATGGCGACCTTCATCGGCATCGACTGCTCGGCGATCGCGTGGGTCGGTCCCGGGAAGCCGACGTCCATGTCCTCGATTTCGCCCGTTGCGGGATTGGTCGGGTGCTCCGCATGATGCTGGTGGCCCGCTTCGAGCTCCAGGGCCTCGGGGACGGGCTCGCCCAGGAAGGCCCGGAAGATCATCCGGAACGTGTAGATGGCCGTCATGAAGGCACCGATGTAGCCGACGACGTAGAGCGCCCAGTGCCAGCCTCCCTGCTCGCCCGTGACCAGCAGGATCTCGTCCTTGGAGAAGAAACCCGAGAAGGGAGGAACGCCCGAGAGGGACAGCCCGCCGATGATGAAGCAGGCGTAGGTGAAGGGCAGGGCTTTGCGGAAGCCGCCCATCCTGTTGAGCGACTGCTCCCCGCCCATTGCGCCGATGATCGAGCCGGCTGCCATGAACAGGAGCGCCTTGAAGAAGGCGTGGGTCATCAGGTGGAAGAGCCCCGCCGCATAGGCACCCACCGAGACGCCCATGATCATGTAGCCGATCTGGGACATCGTCGAATAGGCGATGACCTTCTTGATGTCCGTCTGGGCGAGGCCGATCGATCCGGCGATGAAGAGCGTCGCCGCGCCGATCACCGCCCCGACGTCCTGGGCCGTGGGGGCCAGTTCGAAGAGCGGGTGCATGCGCGCGATCAGGTAGACGCCGGCTGTGACCATGGTTGCCGCGTGGATCAGCGAGCTGACCGGGGTGGGGCCCTCCATCGCGTCCGGAAGCCAGGTGTGAAGCGGTATCTGGGCGGACTTGGCGAACGCCCCGACGAGCAGCAGGATGCAGCCGGCAACCAGGTCGGGCTCGTTCGTCCCGGGGCCGAAGGCTCCGGCTCTGGCGGCGTGGAAGGTGCGCAGGAAGTCGAGCGTGTGGGTGTGCTTGAAGATGAAGTACGTCCCCAGCACCAGCCCGACGTCGCCGACGACATTGATCACGAATGCCTTGATCCCCGCTCGGGTGGCGGTCGTGCGGCGGTACCAGAAGGAGATCAGCAGGTAGGAGGCCGCTCCGACGAAGGCCCAGCCGACGATCAGGATCACGAAGTTCCCGGCCAGCACCAGCAGCAGCATCGAGAAGACGAAGAAGTTGAGGTAGGAGAAGTAGCGGACGAAGCCCTCGTCGCCCTCCATGTAGGAGATCGAGTAGAGGTGGATCAGGGTCGAGACGCCCGTGACGGTGAGGATCATGAAGACCGACAGGGGGTCGACCAGGATCGAGAGCTGCGCGTCCACGCCCACCGTCGAGGCGTAGTCCCAGAGCGATGAGACGAACTGGCGGTGTATCGGCGGGTGGCCCTGAAGGGAGATCAGGCAGCCGACGGCGGCCACGAAGGCAAGGAAGATCGCGGCGGTGCCGATCCACCCGGCCGAGCGGCCCGGAAGGTGTTTGAAGCCAAGCCCGGTGACGAGCGTCCCGAGCAGCGGAAAGAGCAGAACAAGCCAACCCCAGGTAGTGGTGCTCAAGACCCCACCTCCCCGTTCGAAGCCGCGCAGGTCCCGCTAGGCGAGCGGAGAGGTTCCAGGGCAGCGTCCGCCTGTCGCGAAAGCGACACGCGGATGATGGGCTGGAAGCTCGGAGTCATCCTTGTAGCTCCCGCAGCTCATCGACGTCGACCGGCAGCCGGCGACGATGGATCGCGACGATCAGGCCCAGGCCGATGCAGACCTCGCAGGCCGCCACGGTCATGACGATCAGCGCCATGATCTGCCCGTCGCCGTTGCCCCACATCCGCGCGAAGGCGATCAGGGCGAGGTTCCCGCCGTTGAGCATCAGCTCGAGGCACAGGAGGATCACCAGCGGGTTGCGCCTGGTGATCACGCCGAATGCGCCGAGAGAGAAGACGATCGCCGAGACGCTCAGGTACCAGCCGATGCTCATCCGCCGTGCCTTCCGATGCTCTCGGCCGTGGTGCCCGTCTCACGCGGGCGCAGCAGGTCGAGCGGTGTGAGGCGGCCCTCGTCGGGGTCGTCCAGCCCGCCGCGCCGGCGCGCCAGGACGACTGCCCCGACGGCTCCGATCAGCAGCAGGAAGGAGGCGACCTCGAAGGCCAGCAGGAAGCGGGTCAGGAGCAGTTTGCCGATGTAGGCGGGGGTGCCGTAGGCGTGGGGCCCGGGCGCGTATCCGGCGCCGTGGCCGCCGATGCCCGCCAGGCCGGTGCCGAGCAGGGCGATCATCAGCTCGACGCCGACCGCCACCGCGAGGATCGCTCCGCCGGTCCGCAATCCGGCCGCCGAGGGTCCGGCGCCGGCTCCGCGCAGGCGCTGTCCGATCGACTCGCCGTCGCCGCCGACATAGGCCACGACGAAGACGTAGAGGACCATCACCGCACCTGCGTAGACGACCACCTGCACGGCCGCCACGAACTCGGAGCGCAGCAGCAGGAACAGCAGGGCCAGGGAGATCAGGTGCACCACCAGCGCCAGAACGCAGTAGAAGGGGTTGCGCAGCGAGATGACGCCGATCGCGCCAGCGATGGCGCCGATGGCGGCGATGAAGAACAGGACCGAGCTCATCTGGGCTCCTCGGCTGCGGAGTCGTGAGGAGGCAGTGAGCGCCGGCCGCGGAGCGGCTCGCGCTCGCTGAGGTGACACGACGGAGCCCTCACTCGCCCTCGTTCCTCAGGGGGGTCCGCTCGAGCGGCTCGGCGAGCAGCATCTCCTTGGTGAAGATCAGGTCGGTCCGGTCGTAATCGGAGAGCTCGTAGTCGTGCCCCATGGTGATCGCGTCGAATGGGCAGGCGATCTCGCAGTAGCCGCAGAAGATGCAGCGCGAGAGGTTGATCTCATAGACCGCCGCGTAGCGCTCTCCGGCGGAGACGCGGTGCTCGGGGGTGTTCTCGGCCGCGACGACGCGGATGCAGTCGGCCGGGCAGGCGGCTGCGCAGAGCGAGCAGCCGACGCACTTCTCGAGGCCCGTGTCCTCGAAGCGGTGAAGCTTGTGCCGGCCCCGGAAACGCGGGTAGACGGGCGTCTTCTCCTCGGGGTACTGAACCGTCACGGGGGTTTCGTGGAAGCGCCCAAAGGTGGTCGCGAAGCCTCTGATCGTCTCGGCGAAGGTGCGCCAGGTGCTCCTGGCGGGGCCGGGGGCGGGCGTCCGCTTGACGATGATGACGTCCTCGCCGGGGTTCCAGCCTTCGACGTTGAGGACGGCCTTGCTCGCGGCGTCCGTCTGCTTGGGCTGAGGGCTCTGTGAGGACATCAGTGGGTTGCCACCACGAGGATCGCCGTGACGAGCGTGTTGAGCGTGGCCAGCGGAAGCAGCACCTTCCAGCCGAAGCTCATCAGCTGGTCGTAGCGCAGACGCGGCAGCGTA
>CAZFGJ010000056.1:0-16607 GCA_964518445.1 uncultured Solirubrobacteraceae bacterium | reverse complement strand
CATGCTTCTTGCTCCGGCCGGTGCCCGTGCCGAGCTCGCGCCCCTCGACGACCGCTGCCACCGAGTAGACCCGCTCGTGCGGCGGTCCCTCCTCTGCGGTCACCTCGTAGGCCACCTCGGCGCCCCTGCGTGCCAGCAGCTCCTGGAGAGCCGACTTGAAATCGACAGGGTTCGACAGCGAGTCCTCGATCTCCGGCGCAAAGGCCTCCACGACGGCTTCGGCGGTCCGCTCGTAGCCGGAGTTCAGGTAGCAGGCTCCGATCACCGCCTCGATCACCGATGCGAGCACCCGCTCCGTCTCCACCAGCGCGGCGGCACTCTCCCCGACGCTCTCCGGCGCGGCGGCCAGCAGACGGGCCGGCAGCTCGAGGCGCTCGGCGACGGCCCGGCATGAGACACCCGAGACCGCCTGGGCGCGGATCTTGGTCAGCCGCCCGGCTCCAAAGCGCTCGGCCTCGAGCCGGGGATAGAGATAGGTCGTCACCGCCAGCGAGAGCACGCTGTCGCCCAGGAAGGCGAGGCGCGTGTAGGAGTCCCCTCGCCGCTCGCTCCAGGAGGCGTGGGTGAACACCTGACGCGCCAGGTCCTCCGGGAGCTCCTCCAGCAGGTCGGCCAGCAGCATGGTCATCCACCTCGCAGCTAAGCGTGCTCGGGCTCATCTAGGGCGGGGTTGTTGGCGAGCACGAAGTCCACGGCGGCGCCGACCGTCAGGATCGCTGCCGCCTGCTCGTCGGACATCTGCACGCCGTAGGTGTCCTCGAGCTCCTGGACGAGCGTGTAGAGATCGAGCGAGTCGGCCTCGAGATCCTCCTTGAAGCGAGTCCCCTCGGTGATCACCGCCGGGTCCAGATCGAGCTCGTCGGCAAGGTGCTCGCGGATCAGATCGAGCACGTGCTCGCGCGTGAGAGACGTCATCGCCGCAGGCTAGCGTCCGGCGCGGACGCCGGTGAGCGCCTCAGCGCACCCGCCTGCGAGAGCGCCAGATGAGTCTGGCCGACCAGGTCCTCGCTCGCGCCGAGGCTGGCACGCAGGATCGCCTGGGCGAACCCGCGGCGCCCGAAGCGCCCGTGTGGCACCACCCCCAGGCGACGCAGGCCGAGCAGGTAGGCGCCGCCGCTGGCCTCGGGGTCGATCTCATCCCGCAGTCCCTTCAGCGAGCCTTTGAGCAGCAGCCCGCCGACCTTACCCCGCGCCGATGATTCGGCCGCGTCGCGGATCGCGCCGAGAATCGTCTGGGAGACACCCTCCATCAACTTGAGGGAGATGTTCCCGGTCAGCCCGTCAGTGACGACGACGTCGGCCCGCCCGCTGACCAGGTCTCCGCCCTCGACGTTGCCGACGAAGTCGAATGCCTCGATTCCCTCGCCGGCGCGCTTTCGAAGCTCGGCGCCCGTCTCGATGATCAGCGAGCCGCCACGGGCCTCCTCCTCGCCGTTTGAGAGAAGCCCTACGCGCGGGCGCTCGACGCCCAGGACGATCCTCGACAGCGCGGCGCCCATGAAGGCGAACTGGACCAGGTGCTCGCGCCGGGCCTCGGCATTGGCTCCCACGTCGAGCAGCGTCACGGGATGTCGGGGAACGGGGAGCGGAATCGCAAGCGCCGGGCGGTAAATGCCGTGGTCGCGCTTGATGTTGAAGGTGCCGGCGGCCACCGCCGCGCCGGTGCCGCCGGCGCAGACCAGCGCCTGGGCACGACCCTCCGCGACCGCCCTGGCGGCCAGGACGATCGACGCCTGCGGGTTTGCCCGGACGGCCTTCGCCGGGTCGCTCTCCTTGGCGATCGAGATGGGGGCGTCGACGATCTCGACTCCCGGCCCGGCCTCCCCGAGCTCGGCAGCAGGACCGAACAGAATCACGCGGGCACCCTGCGAGGCGGCAAGGGCGGCCCCGGCGGCGACCTCGGCCGGTCCCATGTCGGCGCCGTTGCAGTCGACGGCGACCACCGGCACGTCGTGCAGCTCACCGCCGTCAGGCGGAGAAGAGGGCGCAGCCTCCCCGGTCACTGCCCGCTAGTGGTCGTGATCGTGATCGTGCCCGTGCGACACGGGCGCGATGATCTCGCGTCCAGCGTAGGTCCCACAGGTGGGGCAGACCCGGTGCGGGCGCCGCGGGCTGTGGCACTGCGGGCAGCTGTTCAGGCCGGGCGGCGAGATCTTGTGCTGCGCGCGCCGCTTGGCGGTACGGCTGTGGCTTTGCTTTTTCTTTGGGACGGCCATGCGGCCAGGAAGGGTAACAGCCCGGCGGGCCCGAGTCCTAGATGGTCGATCCCGCGGAATCAACCATCTAGTCGAGCTTCAGCTCGCGGAGCTTCGCCCAGCGGGGGTCGGGCTCCGCCTCGTGGCCGTGATCGGCGGGCGGGTCGTTGAGATCGGCGGCGCAGATCGGGCACAGGCCGGCGCAGTCCTCCCGGCAGAGGATCTTCGCGGGCACGGCCAGGGCGAAGGCATCGTGGGCCCAGCCGGCGAGGTCGAGCTTCTCCTTCGTCACATAGGGGCTCTGGAGCTCCTCGCCTTCGCTGGGGCGGTCGACCTCGCGCGCATCGACCTCGACGGCCGGCTCGGCCTGCTTGAGGCAGCGCATGCAGGGCCCGGAGATGGCGGCCTCGAACCGGAGGTGCAGGGCGTATCCCCCGCCGGTCATCCGCGAGACTTCCAGGCGCACCGGGACATCGGCGGGCCGCGCCTCGTAGCGCTCGCCGCCGAGCTCCAGGCCGTCGAGCGGCACGGACAGCTCGAGGCGGCGCCCCTCTCCGGCGGTCAGGCGAAGGCTGGCGAGATCCAGCTCTGCGGTCAGTGCGGGCATGACTCCAGGCTAGCGACGCCGGGGCCGATCCGAGAGGAGCCAGAAGCTCTGCTTGACTGCCGTCGTGTCCTCGCCTCCCGAGCCCGGCGCCAAGCGGCCTCCGGCACACCGCAGAGCAGGTTCGCTGCTGGGACGGATCGCCGTGGACACCTCCGCCCTGAAGGCCTCCCGTGACTTCCGCCTGCTGGCGATCGGGAACTTCATCACGGGCCTGGGCACCCAGGCGACGCTTGTCGCCCTCCCCTACCAGGTGTACGTCCAGACCCGCTCGCCGCTGCTGACCGGGCTGCTGGGGGCGGTCGAGCTGCTGCCGATCGCGACGATGTCGCTCTACGGCGGCGCGCTGGCCGACCGCATGGACAGGCGGCGGCTGCTGCTGATCGATCAACTGGCCCTCGTCGCGATCTCCGCGGGGCTCTATGCCGGCGCGGTGTCCGGGAATCCGCCGTTGGGACTCCTCTATGTGCTGGCGGGCCTCCTGGCCGGGGCGAGCGCGATCCAGAACGTGGCCCGCAGCGCGATCGTCCCGAACGTGGTCACACCGGAGCACCTGCGGGGGGCGCTTGCACTGAACTTCGGGCTCTACCAGCTGACGATGGTGCTGGGGCCCACCCTGGGGGGAGTGCTGATCGCCGTGGCCGGGCTGCAGGCGGCCTACCTGGTTGATGCCGTCAGCTGCCTGGGAATGGTCGTGGCGGTGATCGCCATCGCTCCCCAGCCGCCGCACGGATCGCTCGAGGAGCGTCCCGGGATCGCGTCGTCGATCCGCGACGGCCTGCGCTTCGTGCGCTCCGAGCGCGCCCTGATGGGCTCGTTCGGAATCGACCTGGCGGCGATGACCTTCGGCATGCCCCGGACCCTCTTCCCCGTTCTGTCGCTGACCGTCTACCACACCGGTGCGGCCGGGACGGGCGCACTGTTCGCCGCCGTCTCGGCGGGCGCGACAGTGGCGGCGCTGACGACCGGGTGGCTGACCCGTGCGCGCCGGCTGGGACGGGTGGTGCTGTGGGCCGTCCTGGCCTGGGGCGTCGCGATCGCCCTGACGGGGCTCGTCACGAGCCTGTGGGCGGCAATGGTGCTGCTGGCCGCCGCCGGCGCGGCCGACAGCGTCAGCGCGGTCTGCCGATCGACGATCAACCAGACGGTGACGCCGGATGCGATGCGGGGGCGCATGTCATCGGTCTTCTCGCTCGTCGTCACCAGCGGCCCTCGCCTGGGAGACATCGAGTCGGGGGCCGTCGCGTCGCTAACGACGGCGCGGTTCTCGGTCTTCTCGGGCGGAGTGGCCTGCGTGCTGGCGGCGGTCATGCTGGCCCGGGGCTTCCCGGCGCTGATGCGCTACGACGCCGAGGTCGCCCTCGCCTCGGGGCCGCTCAGTCCAGCTCGCGCTTGAGGATCTTGCCGGTCGCGTTGCGCGGCAGCTCGTCCATGAAGAGCACGTCGCGGGGCACCTTGTAGCGGGCAAGGTTCTGCTTGACGTAGTCCTTGACCTGGGCGTCACTCAGCTCGGCGCCCTCGCGCAGCACGATGAAGGCCTTCAGGCGCTGCCCGAACTCGGTATCCGGCACGCCGACGACGGCGGCCTCCTCGATCTGAGGGTGGTCGGAGAGAAGGTCCTCGACCTCGCGGGGAAAGACGTTCTCGCCGCCGCTGACGATCATTTCGTCGTCGCGGCCGTCAACGAACAACCGGCCCCCCGAGTCGAGATGGCCGACGTCCCCGGTGCTCATCAGGCCCTCGATGATCTCCTTGCCGCCCCCTCCGGTGTAGCCCTCGAACATCATCTCGTTGGCAACGAAGATCCTTCCGCTCTGCCCTCGGGGGACCTCGTGGCCGTGCTCGTCGAGCAGCTTCACGACGGTGCCCAGCGGGGGCAGGCCGGCCGTGCCGGGGGCCGCACGGAGGTCGGCCGGCGTCGCGATGGTCGCCCAGGCCACCTCGGTCGAGCCGTAAAGGTTGTAGAGGACGTCACCGAAGGCATCCATCGCCCGTGTTGCCAGTTCTCCCGGCAGGGCGGAGCCGCTGAGCGAGATGATCCTCAGAGCCGAGAGGTCGTAGCGCGCGAGCACCTCGGGCCCAAGGTCCATGATCCGCTGGAGCATCACCGGCACGAGAGCCAGCGCGCTCGCCCGGGTCTGGGCGGTCGCCCTGAGCGTGTCCTCCGGGTCGAAGCGGCGGCGCAGCACCAATGTCGAGGCCAGCGGCAGTGCCAGGGTGAAGTGGGCGAAGCCCCAGGAGTGGAACATGGGCGCGGCGATCATCGTGGTCTGGCGGGCCCGGAGGGGGATCTTCGAGAACAGCGAGGCGACCGGCTCGAGCGAGTCGGGCTGTTTGCGGGCGGCTCCCTTGGGTGTGCCGGTGGTGCCGGATGTGAGGATCACAACCCGGCCCTTCTCCGATGGCGGATCGAGCTCTCGCCCGTCGCCCTGTTCGATCAGCTCCTCGATGCGGGGATCGGCGCTCCCGGTCGCTGCGGGACCCTCCTCCTGCCAGGCGATCAGGCGTTTGCGTCCCGCCGCGCCCTCCTCGATCAGGCCGGCGAACTCCTCGTCGTAGACCACGGCGACGGGGTTCTCGCGGGCCAGGACGTCGGTGATCTGGGGCCCGGCGAATGCGGTGTTGAGGTAGAGGGCGTTGGCCCCCAGCTTCGAGCAGGCAACCGTGATGTCGATGAAGCCGCGGTGGTTGCGGCACATGATCGCCACGCCGTCACCCTGCTTCACGCCCTCCTGAGCCAGGGCCCTTGCCAGCGAGTTGGTCCGCTCCTGGACCTCGCCGAAGGTCAGCGTGCCGCGGTCGTCGCAGATCGCCAGCCGGTCGGGATAGCGGATCGCCGAGCCGAGGTAGGCCGCCGCCGGAGTGGGCCCCCAGCGCTGAAGGGCCAGGACCGAGCGGACGGCCTTGTCGGGGCGCATCGGCGCGATCATCCCCGTGTCGAGGAGGGTCTTCGCGACGAACAGCTTGTACCGGGCAGCGGCGGATGCGCTCACCGGCTGACCCTACCCAAAGAAACGTCCTCCGACGCTCCCGAGTGGGGTGTTAGCCGACCTCGGCGGGCTCGTCCTTGCCCTGGAGGCGCTCGCGTCCGCGCTGGACGGCGGCGATGAACTTCGAAAGGTTGACCTCGAGCGTGTTGAGGATCTCGTCGGCGTAGTCCTCCGCCCCGAGGCGGATCTCGCGCTCGCGGGCCCGGGCGTCCTCGACGATGTCCTCGGCGGCGCGCTCGGCCTGCTTGGTGACCTCCTCCTCGCCCACAAGTCGCTCCTGGCGGTCGCGGGCGTCCTTGATGATCCGCTCGGCCTCCTTCTTGGCCTCAGCGAGCATCTCCTGACGCTCCTTGACGATCCAGCGCGCCTGCTTGATCTCCTCGGGGATCGTGGCGCGCATCTGGTCGAGGATGTCGTAGATCTCCTCCTTGTCGACTCGCACCTGATCGGTCAGGGGAACAGGCTTGGCGTTGTGCACCAAGTCGTCGAGCTTGTCTATGAGAACCAGGACGTCCATCTGTTTTAGGCACCTCCGCGGAGCTTTGCAGTCCGCGTATCGGATGTCATTTCGTCAGCGCTTCAGCTCTTCCTGCATGCGCCGGGCCACCTGCTCCGGGACGAGATCGTCGATCTTGCCGCCGAAGGTTGCCAGCTCCTTGACGCCGCTGGATGAAAGGAAACTGTACTGCGGGCTGGCCATCAGGTAGACCGACTCGATATCTGGGTTCTGACGGCGGTTGAGCTGATTCATCTCGAGCTCGTACTCGAAGTCCGAGATCGCGCGCAGCCCCTTGACTATCGCGCGGGCCCCGATCTTGCTGGCGAACTCCACGACAAGGGTTGAGAACGGCTCGACCCGGACGTTGTCGAGATCGGCCAGCGCGCCCTCGATGAACGCCACCCGGTCCTCGATCCCGAACAGGGCGCTGCTCTTGCGGACCGAGCGGTTCACGACGGCCACAACGACTTCGTCGTAGAGCTTGGCGGCACGCCTGATCACGTCCAGATGGCCGTTGGTTACCGGGTCGTAGCTGCCCGGACAGACGGCTATTGCGCTTGCGGATCTGGACATGGGTGAGAGTGGATTGTTATCGAAGTGTCGCCGTAGCGGCGTTCGGTCAGCACGGGGGCGTCCAACTCGAGCGGCTCGCGGCGGTCGCTCTCGACGACGATGCGCCCCTGCGGAGCGAGCACCGCCGGCAGCTCCGCCGACAGCCTTGGACCCCAGAGCCGTGCCTGGCCGTAGGGCGGATCAATGAAGACCAGATCGTATGCCTCCCCGTTCTCACGTGCGCTCCGCAGTGCCGCCAGCGCGTCGCCGCGGCGAAGCTCGGCCTCGTCGGCAGGGATCTCCAGCGCCGTCAGATTCTCCTGGAGAATCCGCGCGGCGGACCTGTCGCGCTCCACGAAGACAGCCCTACCGGCACCTCGGGAGATGGCCTCGATGCCGAGGGCGCCCGTTCCGGCGAAGAGATCGAGCACGGGCTCCCCGTCCAGGGGGCCGAGCATGGCGAACAGCGCCTCCCGCACACGGTCGGAGGTCGGGCGTGTGTTGCGGCCGCCGGGAGCCTTGAACCGCCGCCCGCCGAGGCTTCCCGCGATGACGCGCATCGCTCAAACCGTAGCCGCGCCGCGCCTCAGCCCGGGGTGGGAGCGAGCATCAGCTCGCCGAAGCGGCGCTCGAGCTCGGCCGAGAGCAGCGTGTGCTCGGGCGAGGCGAGGCCGGGATCCGACGTGAAGATCGTCTCGGCGCGGGCGCGTGCGAGCTCGAGCAGGGGCGCATCCTCGGGCAGGCGGGCGACCTCGAACTGGCGCAGGCCGGACTGGCGCGTTCCCGCCAGGTCCCCCTCGCTTCGGAGCTCCAGGTCGATGTCCGCCAGGCGGAAGCCGTCGGAGTGCGACACGAGGGCCCTGAGCCGGGCCGAGCTCGGCGGCCCGACCAGGAAGCAGGTCGCCGGGTGCTCCCCCCGGCCGACCCGGCCGCGCAGCTGATGCAGCTGTGAGATGCCGAAGCGCTCAGCGTTCTCGATCAGCATGACCGTCGCGTTGGGCACGTCGATTCCAACCTCGATCACGGTCGTGGCGACCAGCACCCGGGCCCGCCCCGACGCAAAGGCGTCCATCGCCTCCTGCTTCTCCCGGGGGCGCATCGCGCCGTGGAGCAGGGCCAGATCCCAACCCGCAAGCTCCCCGTCGCGGAGCCGCGCGAGCTCGGCCGTGGCCGCCTTGAGCTCGCTTCGCACATCGGATCCCCCGGCACCGCCGATGCTCTCCCCCGGGGCCTGCGAATCCTCGACCTCGTCGATCACGGGACACACCACGAACGCCTGGCGGCCGGCGGCGAGCTCGGCACGCAGATGCTCGTAGGCGGCCGGGCGCTCTGACTCCCCGGCCACCAGCCGCGTGCGGATCGGCCGCCGCCCGCTGGGCAGCTCATGAAGCGATGTCGTGTCGAGGTCGCCGTAGCGGGCCAGCGAGAGGGTCCGGGGAATCGGCGTGGCCGTCATGTGCAGGACGTGGGCCTGAGTCCCGCCCCCGCCGGTGCCGTCGACCAGCGCCTCGCGCTGGCGCACGCCGAAGCGGTGCTGCTCATCGATCACGGCCACCGCCAGGGAGCGGAATACGACGTCCGGCTCGATCAGGGCGTGGGTGCCGACGAGCAGCGAGAGCTCGCCGCTGGCCAGCTTGTCCAGCGTGTCGGCCCTGCGGCGGGCCGGGGTCGACCCTGTCAGGAGGGCCGCGCTAACCGACTCGGCTCCCAGAAGCCGCTGGATAGTCGCAAAGTGCTGTTCGGCCAGTGTCTCGGTGGGCGCCATCAGGGCCGCCTGATGGGAGTGCTCGACGGCCCGGAGCATTGCGTGGAGTGCCACGACCGTCTTGCCGCTCCCCACCTCGCCCATCAGCAGGCGCTGCATCGGCCTCCTCCGCGCCATGTCGGCGCTGATCGCCTCGATGGCGCGCAGCTGATCCCCCGTCGGGGTGAAGGGGAGCGAACCGTCGAGCCAGCGGGCGGTCAGGCTCGGCTCATCCTCGAGCGCCGCGGCACCCGATTCCTGGTTGCGGCGATGGCGGCGGCGGAGGAACAGCAGCTGGGCAAGCAGCAGCTCCTCGTAGGCGAGGCGGCGGCGACCCGCCTCGAGGTCGCCCCGGGCGCGAGGAAAGTGCATGGCAGCCAGCGCCGCCGCCCGGTCGGGGAGGCGCTCGCAGACGCGGGCTCCGGCCGGCAGGAACTCGACGATGTCCCAGAGCGCCCCGCGAGCCGCCTGGACCAGGGTCAGGATCTGGGTCGAGGTGACCCCGTCCGAGGCCGGGTAGTGGGCAACCGACTCGCGCTGCTCCGCCTCGGCCGGCTGGGCGCCCAGGCGCTGTGCCGAGGGGGCGTGGTGGGAGACACCGAAGCCGCCCCGGCCGTCGGCCTTGCCGTGGAGCAGCAGGCGGGTCTTCGGGGGATAGCGGTCGACCAGCCAGGGCTGATTGAAGAATGTCGCCCGCATCGAGCCGGTGGCGTCGAAGACGACCGCCTCGACCAGCGGGCGCATCTTGCGCCGCCTGACGGGACGAGCGGCGATCGTGCGCACCTCGACGGCGACGGTGGCCTGCTCGCCGGCTCGAAGCCCGGCGACACTGCGGGCCTCGCGGCTGTCCACCGGCAGGTGCTCGAGGAGGTCTCCGGTGGTCTCGAGCTCGAGCGCCTTCAGGCCGGCGGCCATTCGCTTTCCCGAAGCCTCCAGCGGCGTGCTCAACCGTGAGGGCCGGGGCCAGCGCAGGGGCGCCGAGCTCAGCTGCAGCTCGCTGAGGGGGTCGGTCGAGGCGAAGGCGCTGGGACGCTGCTCGCCGCCGGCCCGGCTCATGGCAGCTTGCGGCGCCGGCTCATCGATGGCTCTGGCCGGCATCTGGGAGGCATCATGATCGCGGCGGCGGTCGTAACCCCTCGACAGCCGCCCTGCCGGCTACTCGGCGGCGATCAGCCACCAGTAGGCAGCCTGGCCGCCGTGGCGCAGCTCGAGCTCTATGTCGCCGTCGGTCATGCCCTCGAGCTCGCCCAGCCCCAGCGGGGGGTCCTCGCCCGCCAGGACGCTGATCAGCTCCGGGCGCGGATCGCCATCGGAGCCTCCCGAGAGCGCCTCCAGGACAGCCTGGAGGGTCTGCTTCGGCTCGCCCCAGGCATGAACCTCGTCCTCGATGAAGCCAACGGCGTCCCCGACAGTGAAGCGGCCCTGGGCGTCGTCGCGGGCGGCCGGCGCCACGGCGCCGGTGCGCACCCTCGAAAGGGCCTCCTCGAGGGCCTGGGCGTTCTCCTCGACCGAGCGGTCGGGGGCGAGCGCCACGGCCGCAGCGAGCCCGGCCTGCTGGCTGGTCGTGGGCGCCACCAGGACCTGCTTGTCGGAGAGCTTGGCGGCGTGCTCGGCGGCCATGATCACGTTGGCGCTGTTGGTGAGCAGGACGACCTCCTCGGTCGGCACATCGTGGATCCCGGCAAGGAGGTCGTAGGTCGAGGGGTTCAGAGTCGGGCCGCCGTCGATGGTGTGAACCCCCAGCTCGTTGAACATCTGCTTGAGGCCCTCCCCGCTCACCACGGCGACGGCGCCGCAACGGATCCCGGGGCCCGCCGAGGGGGCCGGGCGAAAACCGTCGGGCGTTTCGAACGGGACCTCCTCGGCGGAGACCGGTGGCTCCTCGGCAAGCCCGCTGGCGAGCCGTCCGTCGCGCTCGGCGACCTGAACGCGCATGTCGGCCACGTCGAGGCGGGACACCTCGCCGACGCCATCGAAGAGAGCTGTGGCGCGCTCGGGCTCATCGGTGTGCAGGTGGACCTTGAGGGTGACTTCGTCTCCCACCACGAGCACCGAGTCCCCCAGGCTCTCGAGCGGCTCGATGAAGCGGGTCGGGCTGAGACCCGACCCGGTGACGGCGAAGTTGGTGCAGAAGCGGTAGGTGCCCGAGCTGTGCTGGGGGTGGGTGATGCGGGCCGGGGCGTGATGCTCGAGCTCGGGCGGGTCTTCGCCTCGCAGCGCGGCCACCACTCCGGCGAAGATGATCGTCAGCCCGTAGCCGCCCGCGTCCACGACCCCCGCCTCACGGAGGGCCGCCAGCAGCTCCGGCCCGCGTTTGACCGAATCCTCGCCGGCGTGCACGGCGCTCTCGAGGGCCGCCGCGATGGCCCTGTCCTGCTGCGTCGGCTCGGTCCCCGGGCCGAGCCGCGGGTTGTCCTCGCTGTGCGCGACGTCAGTGGCGATCCGGTGGGCCATCTCGCGGGCGACCGTCAGGATCGTCCCCTCGGCGGGCTCCCGCACCGACGAGTAGGCCCGGTCGGCAGCATTGGCAAGGGCCGCACCGATCAATGTCGCGTCGATCAGCTGTCCCGGCCGTGAGACGAGCTCCTCAGCGGCACCGCGAATCAGCTGCGAGAGGATCACACCGGAGTTCCCCCGGGCTCCCAGGAGCGCGGCCCGGGCGACCGACTGGACGATCTCCTCTCGCCCGATCTCGTCGATCGTCCGCTCCTCGTCGTTGCCCTGAAGCCGATCGAGCTCGTCCAGGACCGCACGGAGGGTCAGCGCCATGTTGTCGCCCGTGTCTCCGTCGGCCACCGGGAAGACGTTGAGGTCGTTGACCTCCTCCCGGCGGGATTCCAGATGCGCCAGTGCACCCGCAACAGCGGCCCGGAAGCGGACCAGGTTGGTATCCGTCACGGCCACACGTCTATCACCTTGGCGCCTCGAAAGCCCACGAGAGCCCCCGAAAGTCCAACTATTCGTCTACCGATGGCCGTGGATGGGGCAGCGGACAGCCGCGTGGATCAGGCGCGTCGTTTCGCGATCTGTTCAGCGGCGCTCAGACAGAGCAGCGCGAATAATGCCGCGAGGAAACCCCATCGAGCCTGCCCAAGCATCGGGCAGTCCATGAAAGCGAACGACCCGTCTGTAGCGTCGAGCGGCAAGTCTGGGAAGGACGCAGAGAGCGTGGGCTGCGCTAGCAGCCGAGCGATCGAGGACGCCGCCAGGCGCCGCCGATCGGCGCTACAGAGCCTTGTTTACCTTGCCGGCTTTGAGACACCGGGTGCAGACGTAGACCCGCTTGGGGGCTGCGCCCACGAGGATCCTCACCTTCTGGAGGTTCGGATCGAAACGCCGCTTGGTTGCGACCATCGAGTGGCTGCGGCTCTGACCGAACGCAGGGCCCTTCCCGCAGCTGTGGCATACCTTGGCCATGCCGGCAGTCTAGCCGCTTACGAGCGCCCGGCGCATCGAAGCCATCGTCAGGACCGCCTCGGCGGCGTGGCGACCCTGGTCGCGCTTGCCTCCTCCCGAGCGTGCCAGCGCCTGGTCCATCGTCTCGCAGGTCAGCACGCCGAAGGCACAGGGAACGCCCGTGTCGAGGCCCACGCGCATCACACCGGCGGCTGCCTCGGTGCAGACGAAGTCGTAGTGATCCGTCTCACCCCGGATCACCGCGCCGAGGCAGGCCACCCCCGCGAAGCGGCCCGAACGGGCCGCATATGAGGCGGCCAGGGGGAGCTCGAAGGCGCCCGGGACATCGAGCACCTCGAACGTCGCGCCGGCCTCCTCGAAGGCGGCTCCGGCTCCGGCGATGAGGCGTTCGGCCAGCTCCTCGTAGAAGCGGGCGACCGGGACCGCATAGACGTCGCTCACGGCCTGGGCTCCTCGCCCGCGTTCTCCTCGGATGCTTTTCGCTCGGAGCGCAGCAGCTCCTCATCCAGGTTGAGGCCCTGGTGGTGGAGCGTGTGCCCCATCCGCTGTGCCTTCGTCCGCAGGTAGGCCTCGTTGTGTTTGTTGGGGGCGTGCTCGATCGGCAGCTGGGCGCTGACCGATAGCCCGTATCCCTCGAGTCCCCTGATCTTCTTGGGGTTGTTCGTGAGGATCCTGATCGAGCTGAGGCCCAGATCGACCAGGATCTGCGCGCCGATCCCGTAGTCGCGCAGGTCGGCCGGCAGGCCTAGACGCTCGTTCGCTTCGACTGTGTCGAGCCCGTCCTCCTGCAGCCGGTAGGCACGCAGCTTGTTCAGCAGGCCGATGCCCCGGCCCTCCTGGGAGAGGTAGAGCAGCACCCCGCAGCCGGCCTCCTCGATCATCGCCAGCGCCGATTCGAGCTGCTCCCCGCAGTCGCAGCGCAGGGAGTGAAAGACGTCGCCCGTCAGGCACTCCGAGTGGACCCGCACGAGCACGTCCTCCTGGCCGTCCACGTCGCCCTTGACGAGCGCCACGTGGTGCTTGTCGTCGACCAGCGAGCGATAACCGACGGCCTGGAACTCGCCGAAGGTCGTCGGCAGGCCTGTCGCGACGACTCGTTCGACCAGCTTGTCATGGCGCCTGCGGTAGGCGATCAGGTCGGCCACCGTGATCATGCAGAGGCCGTGCCTGGCGCAGTACTCGGTGAGTTCCGGCACGCGCGCCATCGTTCCGTCGTCGTTCATGATCTCGCAGATCACGCCGGACGGGTTGAGGCCCGCCAGGCGTGCCAGGTCAACGGCCGCCTCGGTCTGCCCCGCGCGCTCAAGGACGCCCCCGGCGCGGCTCTTGAGGGGGAACACGTGGCCCGGCTGGACCAGGTCGCGCGCCCGGCTCTCGGGGTCGATGGCGACCTGGATCGTGTGTGCCCTGTCGTGTGCCGAGATGCCCGTGGTGACGCCGTCGCGCGCCTCAACCGACACGGTGAAGGGGGTTTCGAAGGCCGACTCGTTCTTGGCCGCCATCAGGTCCAGGCCCAGCTCGTCGCAGCGCTCGGACGTCAATGACAGGCAGATCAGGCCGCGTCCCTCCTTGGCCATGAAGTTGATCGCCTCGGGCGTCGCGAACTGGGCGGCCATCGTCAGGTCGCCCTCGTTCTCACGGTCCTCGTCGTCGCAGACGACGACCATCTTGCCCTCCTGGATCGCCTCGATCGCCTGCTCGACGGTGGCGAAGGCGGCATCGGCCCGCGGCGCGCTCATGCCCTCGCCCCCAGCAGCCGCTCGACGTGCTTGGCGAGGATGTCGACCTCGATGTTCACCGGTGCTCCCTCCTGGACCTTGCCCAGATTCGTTCGCTTGAGTGTCTCGGGTATCAGCGAGACGGAGAAGCCGTCGTCGCTCAGGGCGCTGACCGTGAGGCTGACCCCGTCGATCGCCACGGACCCCTTCTCGACCAGGTAGCGAGCCAGATCCGGCTCGATCTCGATCTCCAGGACACGGGAGAAGCCCTCCTCGCGGATCGCGCCGACGCTGCCCGTCCCGTCGACGTGGCCCTGCACGACGTGGCCGCCCAGGCGGTCGCCCGCCCTCAGGGCGAGCTCGAGGTTCACGCCCTCCCCGGCGCCAAGGGCCCCCAGCGAGGAGCGCCTCAGGGTCTCGTTCATCGCCTGGGTCCGAAAGGCGCCCGGCTCGATGGCAGTCGCCGTCAGGCAGACGCCGTTGACCGCGATCGAGTCGCCCTCTGAGAGCTCTGAAGCCAGGCGCGTGCGGATGAGCAGGGTCGCGCCGTCGGCGGTCGCCTCGACCGACTCGACGCTGCCGAGGTCGGCGATCAGGCCCGTGAACATGTCACCACTCTCGCAGCCGGGCCGAGATCAGGAGGTCCTCGCCGATCGACTCGCAGCTCATCGTCATGGCCCTCATGGCCTCGGAGATGCGCTCGACACCTTCGCCCTCGAGGGGATCCCGGGCACTGGACCCGCCGAGCAGCATCGGCGCCAGGAACAGGCGCAGTTCGTCGATCTCACCGGCGTCAAGGAAGGCTCCCGCGAGGTGCGGGCCACCCTCGAGCAGCACGGCGCTGATTCCCATCGAGCCGAGCTGGTCGAGCCCTGAGCGCACCCGGGCCGGCTCGTTTTCCCCGGTCGCCACGAGCACCTGGACCCCGGCCGCCTCCAGGGCGTCCGTGTCGGCCCGGGCGGCGGCGCGGGAGACAACGATGCTCAGCGGGATCTCCGCGGCGGCCGTCACCAGCTGCGAGGTGGGCGGGAGCCGGGCAAGGGAGTCGAAGATGACCCGGCGGGGCTGGGCCTCGGGCTCCGCCGCAAGACCGCTCGGGCGGGCCGTCAGCTGAGGGTCGTCGGCCAGGGCCGTCCCGATCCCCACCACGACGGCGTCCACCGAGGCGCGCCAGCGGTGGGCCAGATCGCGGCTGTCCTCCCCGCTGATCCACTTCGAGTCGCCCGTCCTGGTCGCGACCTTCCCGTCAAGGGTCATGGCCGACTTGAACAGCACCCAGGGACGCCCGACCCGGGCGTGCTTGCGGAAAGCCTGGTTGAGCAGCCGGGCCTGGGACGCCACCGGGCCGTCGGCCATGACCACGTCGATCCCCTCGTCCCGGAGGATCCCCAGGCCCCGCCCCGATGCCTTCTCGGTCGGGTCATCCGAGGCGATCACCACGCGGCGGATGCCCGACTGGATGATGGCGTCGGTGCATGGCGGCGTCTTGCCCTCGTGACAGCAGGGTTCGAGCGAGACGTAGATCGTCGCGCCGGCCAGATCGGCCAGTCCGCATGCCTCGATCGCGTTGACCTCGGCGTGGGCCCCGCCGTATTCCTGGTGCCAGCCCTCGCCCAGTACCTGGCCTTCTCGCGCGACGACCGCTCCCACGACCGGATTCGGCTTGACGGAACCCGCGCCTCGGCTGGCGAGTTCGACGGCGCGTTCGAGGTGGATCAGGTCTGTGTCGGTGACGGTCTGCATCTGAATCCAGGATATCCCCGCGGCATCGCCGGGCCTCGGCCGATCAGGCCCGGCAGCGCCCGCCGCCCAGCCTGTAGACGGTCATCGCCGGACCCGGGCGGTGGTAGGCCAGCGGGTAGTAGTCGAAGCTCCAGTCGAAGCCGAAGGGCACCGGGCCGCTTCGGAGCTTGTAGGGGGACTCACGGTGCACCACCGTCCCCTGGCTGGCCAGAGCCCTGTAGTAGGCGATCGCCAGCGGGACAGCCCTCGGGTCGGCGTAGGCGCGGCCGGCCTCGGTCGATCCCGTGACGACCCAGCAGAAGCCCCGCGACTCGTAGAAGGGGATCAGCGAGGGCGCCAGGGTACGGACGTAGTTCTCGATTCCCACTTCGTGGCGCCCGGCAACGTCGATCTTCCCGGCCGGGGTGATGTAGGAGAACAGCGACGGCCACTTGCACCAGCGGTAGTTGACCGTCGAGCTCGCGCAGGCACCCGGCGCCCCGGGCGCTTCCCGAGCCCACTGGTCCGGTGAGACCGGCTCCACCACCACCTTCGAGCCGGGCGGGATGTTCGCGACCATCCAGCTCCGGGTCAGCGTCCGGGTGTCCGCCCGAGAGAGCGTCAACCCCGAGTGGACGCTGTGAACGAGCCCCTGCGCCAGCAACGCCAAGACCAGCAGCACGCCCAGCACCGCGACGAGCAGCCCTGAACGCCTCGGCGGCCGATCCTGATCGGAGGGGGCTTCGGCCTGCGAATCCCCCTCCCGGCGCCTAATGCCGGCTGTTCGAGCCAGGGCCAGCACCTGGAGCGCGAAGCCCGCCGCCAGCAGGCAGAGAATCGGCAGGATCGGCATCACCCAACGCCCGAAGTAGCGGCCCTGGATGCCCATGAACACGAGGAAAAGCACCGGTGCCGGAACGAGCACCCAGCCCAGCCGCCGCTCGCGCCACCAGATCGTCACCGCCCCGCCGAGGGCCGCCAGCGAGGGCACCCAGCCCAGGCCCCAGGTGAGCGAGGAGAGGTAGTAGAGGAGCCCTCCCTCGCGGGAGGCGCCGAGCTTGCCCTGCGATTCGGCCGACTGCGAGGACTGATGGACCAGTCCCGAGTGGAAGCTCGGGTAGTCCAGCAGCGCGTAGGGGTTTGCCACCACGAACGCTCCCAGCGCC
>CAZFGJ010000055.1:0-16735 GCA_964518445.1 uncultured Solirubrobacteraceae bacterium | reverse complement strand
GGCCATGCTGGTGCGCAACACCGACCAGCGCTCGGGCGACTACTCGGAGATCGCCGCCACGAGTTTCGCGATTCCTGACTTCACCATGGGCAAACAGATGACGCCCCGCGAGGTCGTCGAAGCCGCCAACGCCTACCACAACTACATCTTCAAGCTCCTCCCGAACCGGCGCCCCAGCTTCCAGCCCCGGCCGAGCGACGCCACCCTCGAACTAGGCGCGTGGAGCGGCGCGGATCTCGATGACACCTCGGCCAACAGCGGCGCAGAAATCTACAATCGGGCGGTCGTCGAAGCGACCGGCCCGGACGGTAACTCGCTCATAGTCGAACGCGGCGCAAGCCAACAGCCAGGGGTTCTCGCGCACGTCCCCGAATCGCCCATTGCGGAAAACCCGAGCTTCACCACAAACGCCGAACACTGGGCGACCGCAGGTGGCGGGTCGATCGCCCGCAACACCGTCGCCGAACACTACCGCTCGGCGCCAGGGTCGGGCCAGTGGACAGCAGCCGCAGGCGCGACGCTCTCCGGAGCGTTCTCGGGCACGTTCAAGAAGGGCGTCACCTACACGCTCATCTTCTACGCCGAACTCGAAATCGCCAAAAAATGCAAAGTCCAGTTCGGCCTGATCGGCACCGACGAGATGGTCAAACGCGCGGTCAACCGTGTCGGCGGCTTCGGCCAGTACGAATACACATGGACGCCGACCGCCAACCGCACAGGCGTCACCATGCTCCTGACCGCCCAACAGGCCCAGACGCTCTACATCGACGACGTCACGATCAAGGTTGCCGAACCGACGCTCGTCGACCGGCGTTCATTCCGCCGGACCAAGGTCCTGCAGGTCGCCTCGGCGATCACCGAGACTGAGGGGCAACAGCTCGCGGACGTGTTCCTACAGGCGCATCTAACGACACCCTTCAAGGGTTCGGCCGCCGCCTTCCCGGGAAGCATCCGACGGGTCCTCGGCGGCCAACCAGTCCACCCATCACAGCTGGGGCTTCATACCCAGGAGCTCATCCGCCTCGGCCACGTGGTCGACCCCGATACCGGCGGCATCGGGAGGGACGCGACGATCGCGGAAGTCACCTACACCCACAAGGACCAGAAAGCCGCGATCACACTCGACGACAAGCGCGGGAACTTCGACGCGCTGCTCGCGCGCCTGGCCGTCGTCCAGTCCGCCGGGAGCTAGCGCCGTTCCCAGGAGACGAGCAGCCGGCCGTGCCAGCCGACGACCTCGATGTAGTCGACGGAGCCGCCCGGTTCGCCCACGCCGGTGAAGATGAGCGTGAGCCGGCACTTGACCGTGCGCTCGAAGCGATCGCAGCCAGTGACGCGCTCCGATCGCCGCGGAGCGTTCTGGTCGAGCAGCAACCGCCGCGCCTGGCTGATGGTCGGCGCTTGAGGATGCGCTGCGGCCGATGCCGCGGGCAGTGACAGGGCGAAGAGAACTGCGAGTAGGACGGTACGCTTGCTGCTCCGGGGACGCCTGTTGGCCGTCTGCTGAGCAGGCGTCGCCCAGCGGCAGTTCGCGGGCTCATAGTTGCCGTCGCTGTCAATGCGATCGAGCGTCAGGCCATCTGGGCGCTCGCCCATGTCGGCGATGAAGTTCGCGAACTCACACCACCGCTCGCATACGCCGATCCCGCGGCCGCCGTAGTACTCCCAGCCCGAATAGTTCGGATTTGTGCAGCGCTGGATCATCCCACGCCATGTCTGATAGGTCGGAGATTGTCCTCCCCCCGCATGACCATGGGTCGTCTCGCGCCGGCGCGAGCGTTCCGTCACCAGCTCCTTGTTGAGACAGCCGCATGATTTGGACCGTCCAGCGATCAAGTTGGCGACGAGCACAGAACGCTCCGCGCTGCATTCACAGCGGCACAGCACCTTCGAGTTGTAACCCGCTGGCGGCCCAATGATCGTCCAACGCGTGAAAACTGCGCCCGTGTAGATTTGGTTATGCATCAGGGTTACCTCCTGGTGACGGCCCCGGGCTACTGCGATCGCGCCGGGGCGCTTTTGTAAACGCCAGCGTTGCACTTTCCATGGCCCTCGTCAAGGACCACGCACACTCGCGCGATACGGCCGTCCGCTCCACAGAAGAAACGTTGCCCTGTGATTTACCCGTTCCCCCGACCGGAGGTCCGCAGAATGCCAATCTCGAAGACCTGCGCCGTGGCCAGATGAATGGTCCGGCTTCGCACGCTCGCCAAGGAATGGCGGTCCACCACCCCCACACACCGGCTGGGGTGGGCGCTCGTCACATGGCAAGCCACCCAGGCCGCGATCTTTTCGGCCCCGTTGAATGGTGGAGTCCTCATGATCGCCGGGATGCTTTTGGCGACCGAGCGCCGAAACCGCGTCCGCCGGCGCCGCAACACCACCACCGATGGGACGGGTTCTACCGATGGTTCGTGAAGCTCTGGCCGCTCTGGCTCCTCCTCGCCGTCGTAATGGACAGGCTCGGTGTCCTATGCGTCGGCTGAACCTCAGGAAAGCCGTCGCCATCCTCTGCGGCGTCATAGCCGTCGCCGGCGTCGCCCGGTACGAAGTGAAACTCCACCGCGACGACCGGAACGCCCGCAACGCGGTCGCCCGCGCTGACGCCGCCGGCCGCCAGGTCCACGAGCTCCTCGTGAACCAGACGACCAACCGCGTGAAAAACGTCGGCACCTGGTGCGGCGCGATCACTGACATCGAGGATGTCCTCGTCGCCTATATCGCCCTGATCCCGCAGGCGCCCCCGTTGCACTTCCACCGCCTGGACTGCGTCGCGCTTGAGCGCGGCACCGCCGCATCCACGACCCGCTAGCTCCTCAAAGGGGGATACATGCACCGTCACCTCGCGGCCTGCGCCGCGCTACTACTGCTCGTCCTGATCTGCGCCGGGTGTGGCTCGCCATCCCCCCGGCTGAAGCCCCCGGCGCAGACCCATCCGTGCAGGCCGCACGACACGACCCTCGGCTGTCAGCTCCCGCCGGTCACAGCTCCGGTGCCGCCGGCGCCTCAGCCCGCACCTGTCGCGATGACCCTGGCTGTCGCTTCGAGCTTCCGTAGCCAGCAGCTCATCTACGGCATTGACTTCGGCTGGGGCGGCGGCCTGTCCGTCTCTTCGATGCGAGCCAACGGCTTCCGGTTCGGCGCGAGCTACCTGTCCTACGACTTCTCGAAGAACTGGCCCGTCAAGCTCATCCGGACATACCAGCACGCCGGGATCGCCCGGGTGTTCGTGTGGGAGACAACCGCCAACCGGGCGCTCTCCGGGTGCCTCGCGGGGACCAGCGACGCTCTCGCCGCACGAGCACAGTCCGCCGGGTTCGCCCGCGTCATCTACTTCGCCGTCGACTTCGAAGAGCAGCCCTCGGAGGTCGCGACGATCGCCGGGTACTTCCGGTGCGCCGGCCGTCTCCTCGGCCGTGGCCACATCGGCGCGTACGGCGGGTATTGGACGGTCGCACATCTCTTCGACGAACATTTGATCGGCTACGGGTGGCAGACGTACGCCTGGTCGGGTGGCCGGTGGGACCCGCGCGCGCAGCTCGAGCAGTACCTGAACGGCGCGAGCTATGACCGGGACCGGGCGATCACCCGGGACTACGGGCAGACCCCCTACACGTCCGGCCGCACGCCTGCGCAGATCCGGGCGGCGAAGGTCAAGTCGCTCCACGCTCACGAACGGCTCCGCGCCGAGCTCCACGGCGACATCGACCGGCACCACTGCCGCCGCGGGCAGCACAACACGCCCCGCGAGCCACTCCGGAGCCGACTCCGGTTCCACCGGCTCTGCGGCGACTGGATCAAACGCGGCGGCGAAGGCATCGCGACCATCGGCCGTTACCACCGGGAAGGTATCCGATGACCGGCCGGCGGATCGTCACACGGCACCTGCTGCGCCGGACGGCAAGGTGGGAACAGCGTCGCCTAGAACGGCTCCAGGTCGAAGCCGCAACCGGTGACCTGAGCGCGGCCGCTGATCTGCACGTCCTGCATCTCGGAGCCGAACAGCAGCTCGAGGTCGTCAAAGAGGACCGCCGGCGTTACCGGTGGGCCGTCGTGATCGTATGACCCGGCTCGACAAGGCCCTGACCGCGATCTGCGTGGTCCTGGCCGCGGGTGTGATCGCCGCCCCGTCCCACGCGATCAAGGGGCCCTGTGTGCCGGAAATCGTGAAGGTCACGGTCACCGGCAAGCCGATCGTCGGGCACACGCTGAAAAGCCATGTCCGGGTCCGCTGCGCCGGCTGAGCTGGCAGCCCGCGAGGTCGAAGTCGCGCTCGGTCTCGGCGGGGGGCTGACGATCAGGCAGGTCGCGGAGCAGCTCGAGGTCACGGAGTCGACGGTCCGGTCGATCGCGCAGGTCGCGCGCGGGAAGATCGCTGCCGGCGCTGAGCTACCCCGCCGCTGCGGCGGCCCTGAATGCCTCCGACCGGTCACCGATGACCGGCAGACGTACTGCTGCCCACAGTGCCGAAACCGCCGTCGGAAGATGAAGGCCGGTGGCCGGCCTATCCCTCTCGTCGGCCACCCGCGCCGCGAAAGCCCTGTCCCTGCGAAGCCTGGACGCCAGTATCCGCCGACGCGCCGGCAGCTCGAGATCGCGCACATGCTGTTCGTGCAGGGCTTCACCTTCGCCCGCACAGCGCGCATCCTCGGGATACACCCTGGCGAAGTCGCGTGTAGCGCCCACCGAATCCGGAAGAAGCTCGGGCTACTTGGCGTGCACCCCGTCGCGATGCGCAACGAGCTCGAGCGTCTCGGCTACTGCGTGGACCTCTACTCGGCGCTCGACGACAGGCCATTCTCGCCGCGAACACGGCTCTATCTCGCCGCGTTCGACCTGCTGCTGTCGCTGTCTGAAGGCCATTCCGACGCGCCGGCGTGCCGCCGAGTGATGACGCTCGCGCGCGGCCGCGCGGGGCTCCCATCCCACGGGCCGCGACGGACCGTCACGACCGACCTCGGTCTTTGGCCTGCGCTGAAGCACCTCGACCTTCCCGCCTGAAACCTCAAACCAGAAGGAGAACCACCCGTGAAGGCCATCCTCGCGCGGCTGACGCCGACCGTACTGGTCAGCTTCACCGTCCTCATCCTCGCTGTCCTAGCCGCGTCCGGAGTCACGCTCTCCGCGCTCGAGCAGGGCGCCGTCGTTGCGTTCGTTGCCGCCGGCGCCGTCGTCCTACTGCTCCACCGGACAGTTGAATCGATCACCGCGCTCGTGGGCGCCGCGATCGCCCTCGCTGTCGCTTTCGGCCTCAGCGTCACCGCAGCTCAGCAGGAATCGATCCTGATCCTCGTCGGCGCTGCCACGTCGATCGTGCTCGGGAAGGCCGGCGTCAAGGCCGTCAAAGCCCGCAGGACGGCAGGCAAGCTCTTCAGGTCCGGGGTGACACCCAGCTCAACGTTGACCGTCGCCATCGACACGGACACGACGAAACTCGAAGAGGCTCTCGACCGCAGCCTCGCGAAGACCCTCGAGCTGCGTGATGCCGTCGCGGCCGTTGGCGACAAGCTGCCCAGCGCGTCGAAGCGTCGCAAGAAGGGCGGCCGGCTCCCGGCGTTCGTACCCCCAGGGCTGAAGACGCTCATGGAGTACGCCACGAAGACCCTCACGGCCCCGGCGACATTCGATGTCCCCGAGGGCTCCTACCCGATGGACAACAACGACGTGGAAGGCGACTGCACGATCGCCGGCGTCGCTCACCTCCTGCAGGCGTGGAACCGGCTCTTCATCAAGGGCAAAGCCCGCATCCCAGGGCTCGCGACGATCAAAAAGACATACCGGAAGCTCACGGGCGGCGAAGACACCGGCCTCGTCGAGGCGAATGTCCTCGCAGCATGGAAGAGCACAGGCCTGTTCGGCACGAAGATCAAGGCGTACACCCCGGTCAAGGTGACCGACCTGAACGCGATCAAGTGCGCTGTCGCCTACTACGGCGGCTGCTACCTCGGGATCGTCGTCGGCCAGCCGCAAGAGGAACAGTTCGACCGCGGCGAACCCTGGAAATGGGTTAAGGGCCAGGAACAAGACGGGCATTGCGTCGTCGCGCTCGGGTTCACCAAGAACGGCCTGCTCTGCGCGACCTGGGGCGGCATCGCGCTCTTGCCGTGGGCGTTCCTGAAACCGGCGCTCCAGGAGGCCTGGTGTGTTTTCGGGCCGCAGCTCGCAGCGGCCGGCAAGGACACGCTCGGCGTCGACGTGGCGCAGCTCGAAGCCGACCTCTCGCGGATCTAGATGCACGGCCAGTCGGACAGTCCGCTCGTGAAGTGCGAACTCCACAAGGAGCATTCGCCCGCGAACCTGACGGTCGAGCTGCATCACGTGATCCCCGTCGCGTTTCAGCTCACGTGGCAGCCGCAGATCGCCCCGTACCCCGGGATGGACCCCGCCGGTCGCGGCAAGCTGTGGGACGCCAGGACCGTCGCGTGCTGCCCGACTGGTCACCGCAACATCCACGCCTGGATCGTCAGGCTGATGCACGCGGTCACGGGCGAGGACCCGCTCCAGGCCGAGGCAGCCGTCAAGGGCCACGGCGACCAGTACGACTGGGCGTGTCAGGCGCTGCTGCGGTTCAAGGAACCCGGCGGCAGCCTGCAGGAGCTCGTCGCCGCGCACGAGTGGGGGATCGCGTAGCTCACCCGCCCGTTCGGCGGAAGGCGCCGTAGGTCAGGCGCAGCTCGGCCTCGGCCTGCGGCCCTGGCATATCGACGAGGAGGTCCTGTTGGCATACGCCCGCTCGCTCTCACGATCCTGGCGACGCTGGTTCTTACGGCGTCTGCTCAGGCTAGAACGCACCACCCGTCGCACCGTTGCCTTGCCTGCGACCGCGCTTGGGGACGGCATCACCACTGGCATCCCGCGCCAGTACTGAGAGAAGCCGAGGCGTCCTGGTACAGCCCGGAGTCCTCGAGCAGCACCCTCGGCTGTAGCGGCTACGGGCTGTTGACGGACTCCACGATGGAGGTCGCCAACAAGACGCTCCCGTGCGGCACCCACGTCCGGGTCTGCCTCACCAGGCACGGCCCGTGCGCCGACGCGACCGTCGAGGACCGCGGCCCCTACGTCGCGGGCCGCGAATGGGATCTGAACATCGCGGTCGCCCGAGCGATCGGGTTCCTGAGCGTCGGCGTCGGACCAGTCTGGGTCGCCGTTGGATAGAAGTCTTCGCCCGCCCGGTGTAAAGCCCGGGACGCCTGTCGCCCAACGGATCGGAGGCGGCCGGGATCGAAGTGGTGCGCGGGTGGCCGACCGGCCTGCCAGCAAACGGTCGGGTCTTGCGCCTGTAGCTCAGTGGTTAACCGCGCTCTTCGGGGCTCGGGAAGAGCAGCGGTCTTTCAAGCCGCAGGCCGAGGGTTCGATTCCCTCCAGGCGCATTGCACCGCAAACGACAAGGGGAGGCAGAGCGATGGAGAGCATCGTCCCAGCAGCGACCGGCGACTGGCGCCAGGATGTTCAGGCGATCAAGGACGCTCTTACGCGGGCGGCCGGCCGGCAAACGCGAGAGGCGCCGCCTGCAGGATGAGCACCTCGACCGGGTCTCCTGGGGCGGTCGTCGTGAGTCGTAGTGGTGCGATGGCCGCGAACGCGACCTTGGGTAGAAGGAAGTAGGGGGTCGCTCCGGGGCCTGTCGGGCCGGCGTAGTCGCTCTCGACGAAGACCAGGTCCTGCTCGCAATCGACGCACCGGTAGACACTGCGGCCGCGGTCCTCGCTGAAGGCTGATTGCTCGAGGTTTTGCTCTCGCTGGCATCCCGGGCACTCGATCGAGAAGCGTGCGTCCCGCAGCGGGTGCGGTGTCTGTATCCCGGCCTCTATCCAGAGCTCTGTGAGTCGCATTCAAGCCAGCACGGTAATGCTCGCGGATTACACCGCGGTTACACGCCCGGGGGCTTCGCTAGCCTCAGATGTCCACGGTGAGGCGTCGACCGCAGGGGTCCATGGTCTCACCCGCGAAGCCCCTCAGCCATCTCGGGTTGGGGGGCTTTCGTCGTTCAAGGGCGCGCGGGCAGGGAGCCAGAAGAGACAGTCGTTCTCGGTGTCCTCGGGCGGTGGCTCGTCGCCGAGGAGCTGGAATTCGTGGCGGCCGAATAGTTCGCGGCTGGCTTTGTTGCGAGGATCGACGAGGGTGACGATGTCGATCCCCTTGGGCCACATGGGGTTGGATTCGATCGAGGCGATGGCATCGTCGAGTACGTGGTCTCCAAGGCGTCGCCCATGCTTGCGTTTCCCGCGGAAGGGTTCGTGTAGCGAGATGAGGTCGATGAGCGGGTAACCGTTGAGCATGTGGAGCTGTGGGTTCTTGAAGTTCGCCGGCGCGATCGCCGCGTACCCAACCAGCTTGGAAGGGAGCATTGCGGTGACGCGGAACACGAGGGCTCGTCGCTGAGCCTTGACATAGGCACGCGTCATTTCGCGCACTTCTTTTTCGCCGCGGCTCTCGCACGGACCGCATTTGGCGCGGCGCAGCGGCGCGTATTCCGACGGGTCGACTGTGAAGTGCTCGAGGTCTCCGTCGACCTCGAGGTCTAGTGCAACGTCGCTCGGTGCTCCAGAATCCGCTGAGCCGCCGCGTCGCTGATCTCTAGGATCGCCCCGGGCTCCATTTCGCTCATTTTGACCTTCCCGGCCTGGAGCACCTTGGGCGGACTCGCGATCGACCCCACCTGCCGGCTGAGATTGCCGGCGCTTCGGTTGGCCGTCTCCGGCTGGTTCGCTGTCGTCCTGTCCATCCTGGTTGCCCCCCGTAGGTGATGCTACCGGATTCGGCAGCTCCGGAACACTGGTTGAGCCTTGGGTGCGATCCTGGCTGACTGTCTCATCGCGGGGTGGTCCGGGTGGTGTTCCTGCCGCCATGGCCATCTCCTTCCTTGGGTCCGTCCGCGGCGACCTCTAACTTGCTCGGCACGTCACTGCCTGGCCTGTCGCGAACCTAGTTGTCAAAGAGACCCATCCGACTGGACATCGGGTGGGTCTCTTCGCATTCTGCCCCGACTATCGGACAGCCAGCGCCGAGGTGTTACCACCCCGGCGCTAAATCCAAGGCCGGCGTTTAGAAACTCGTTGGCCGCCTGGCCGCCGTCGAGGTCATCAACACCGCGCAACCCGGACATGTGCGCCGGGGCGAACACACCTCGCATAGAGCGAAAGAAGTACACGGAGGCCCGTCAGCACACCCGCTGGCGGGCCTTCGTCGTTAAGGCTCCTCGCGCGGCCGAGGAGCGTGGTAGCTCTCGACCTGGATCTCCGGTGTCCATTCATGGCCGTTGGGGCAGCGGACGGCCCACACCATCACCAGCTCGTCGGGTGCGACCCGGTTGTGCTCGAGTGCCTCCGTGTCCATGTGGAGGGTGATCCACGGCTCTCCGCACTCGGGGCAGGGCGTCGGCGTCGCCTCGCCTGTATCGCCGCCTCTGATCGTGTGGGTGTACAGGGGCATCTCGTCTGAATCCTACGCCGCGCGCTCGCCGCGGCTGCGGCCCATCTTCTTGAGCCGCGCTTCCATGAACCGGAGATCCTTCGGGTCAGCGTCCTTGTTGGCGCGCATCAAGTCGAGCGCGGCCTGGATCTGCTGACGGCACAAGTCGAACCTCTGCTCGTCCTCGAGCTCGCGTTGGGCGGCCGCGGCCGCGGCGATCGCCAATTCCTCGTCCCGGGTGACGCCGGGCTCCTCGAGGATGTGCCGGTCGACGTCGGTCGTGATCCCGCCGCGGCTGAGGAACCGTTCGCGGTGCTTCGCGAAGAACCAGACGAAGTTGCCGAGCACGAACCTGACTGCCCAGAACTCGCGGTCACCGACCAGCGCCTTGACCATTGGGGCCGGCCGGCCGAGGTTGCCGATGTCAGTCTCCGTGAGATCGTCGAACCGGACCCGTTCGACCTCGACGATCGTGACGCCGGTCCCTTTCTCGAACATGCCGGGCTGAAGCTTCACGAACTGCTCCTCCTCGACGGGGCACGGCAGCCGCTCGCCGTCCGGGCCTTTCTCGACGGGGAGCAGCATCAATGTGCGCTTCCCGTCCTGGACCAGGTCGAGCTCCGCCTGCGTGACGATCACGGGCGCTCCTCTCCCGCTCGCAGCTCGAGCGCGGCGTGGAATGCTTTCGCCTTCTGCGCCCACCACTCGGGGTGCCCGAATGCTTCAGCCCAGCGGACAAGCTCCTCGGGGTCGAATGGGCCGTGATCCGCGTCCTCGGGCGGTTGAAGCATCGTGGCGGCGAGCCGGTCGTACTCTGCGGCGAGGACAACCCACGCACCGTTGACCGATGGGCTGGCGTGGGTGCATGGCCCCGGGTCCGGGTCTGGCGGGTCGAACCCGTCCGGCGGAGCGCAGATGTCGCAGCCCTCGCAGACCCAGACGAGGTACCGCTTCACGGCGGCAGGCTCGGCATCTCGTGACTCCAAGTCCTTGGACAAGTTTGGAACTCGCTTGGAGATGGCGGCCGTGTCTACAAGTCGCTGAGCTCGATCGCGGGCAGCCCTCATCGCCTCGTCGTGCGTGGGGTTCCCGAGGCTCAACAACATAGCCGTCGCCGCCCTCAGCTCCTCGTACATCTCGGCAAGCTCGGGGTAGGCAACCTTCGCATCGAAGGTGATCTCCTGTGCCGCGGCGTCTTCTTGGCGACTCACCGGGCCGCCGTCCCTTCGCGCGACCGCACATCAGTCGTCTCGTTCCGCCCATACAGAGCAGCAAGAACGGCGCGGGCCTCAGACTCAAGATCGTCCCGTACCTCGTCCCACTCCCTGAAAAACGTGCCGTTCTTGAGCCGCCGCGCATACATCACGGACGCGGCCCGCTCTACCTCGGCGTCGGCAGGTTCGGCCTGGCGGCCAGCCGTCATCTCGGTCGCAGCCGACAAGCAATCCGCAGCCTGCCTGAGCGGACCGTACTTCCACCCGTCAACCGTCTGGTCGCCCATCTCGTAGACGACCGCTATAAGGGCATGGGCCGCTTCGATCATACGCCAGCGGTCTGTGTCTCCTTGGACAGGCACAGCAGCGGCGGATTCCATCTTCGAAACATTCCGCGCGTCCTTGAGAATGCGGTGAAGTTCGCCGCCCTCCAAGCCCATTGTCTCGACCAGCAGAGTCGCCTCGTCCACCTTGCGGGTCAGCCAGTCGGCCCGGTTACGCTCCGCGAACATCGCTTGCTGAAAGTCGCCCGCTACCCGATGCCAGTCACCCGGCGCCTCGCAATCACACGGGTCGCCGTCGGGGGCCGAGTCAACCCATTCCACGCCGTTCTCATCGACCTCGACGCGCACCGGCGGCAGCCGCTCGCATGGTTCGGCATCACGGACAGGCGGCGCGGGGATGCCAGCCAGAGCGCGAAACAGTGGAATCTCCCACTCCGCGATCTCGGGCAGCGGCGAGTGTCCTGGCTCCCAATCGTATTCCCCCTTGGCCCATATCAACGCAGCCTCTCGCAGCCCTGCGTCTCCTTGGACAGGGGCGAGAGCGGCTTTGGCGTTGTCCCATGCCGCGTCCTTTTCTTGGGGAGTCCAAGTGGCGGGTCCACCACGCTTCGCCGCGTCTTTCAAGCCCTTTAGCCGTACAAGCTCGGCCAGCGCCTCTCGTAGCCCTGTCTCTCGTTCTACAGGGAGAGGCTCAGGCTCGTAATACTCGATGCAGTGGCAGTCACGGCACGGTCCCGGACCGCCATCGTCATCACCGACGCGGTGCCGACTGGCAACATGCCCACAGCCACAGTAATCACTACTCGGATCAGTCATCTGTCGGTCCTTCCTTCGGGGTTATCAGCACCAGGGAGAGCAGCAGCGGCGAGGGCCTTTGGGAGACCAGGGTCACTTTCGGCCATTGCGCGGATTCGTCCAAGCCGCGCAAGCAGAGACGCTTCCCGCTCAAGCGCCTCTTGTAGCCGTCCCTCGTCTCCTTGACGACCACCCACATAATCAGTGTGGGCCTTCCACCCGGCGATAAAGAGCGATGGAATCTCCCTGCCCTTCGCATAACGCCCTGGCCCGCGCTCATACGCAGCACACATCGGATCAAGGTCGGTCGCGTTCTCCTCCGGCTCCCCCGTCATCGTGCCGCCGCCTCGAGGTCGCGGAGTTCCTCGCCGAACTTCTCAAGCGAAGGAAGGTGCATGAACAGCGGGCCGTCCGGATCGAGCCCTCGGAGGCAAGCCCGTGCTCGGTCCAGGAAGAAACGCGCCCTCACCAGTTCGCGCTCGACGTTCTCGTCATGCCAGTTGACGAACACGGCGCCGAGTTCGTGCCGGGCGGCGTCGAGCGCGTCGCTCGCCATGGAGCGGCTCCAAGCCTCCTCGTCGACCAGCGTGTCGCTTTGCTCAATCATCGTTCAACCCTTCCTTTCGGGATCAACAGCGTCATCGCATCGCCACGATCAGCATCAGCGCGACGGTGCCCATCAACGCGATACCGGCCCACATGCCGTACCAGAACTGGTTGCTCATTCGGGCCTCCCGAACAGACGACGTATCAACGCCCACGCCATCCCGAAGGGCCATATCAGCGCGAACGCGACCGCGAGCCACAGGTTGCCCTTCTGTCCTTCCGTCAACTTGCCCATCGGCTAGTCCTTCCTGTCGGGTGTGAATGAGAAATCGAGGGTCGCGACCCCTTCGGCAGGACGGGCCACAGCAGCCCGGGCCACGCCACGTACGTCACCGCGCCAGCGCGAACGCAATTGCTCTCCAGGGTGGTGCTCATGCGAGCGTCCTCGTGGCGTCCCGCAGGAGCGCAGCAGCGAGCCGGGCGTCATGGGAGACGAGCGCGCGGCCCCACTCCTGCTCGTTATGCCCCTTGCAGACGTGTCCGTCACCGGTCGTCGAGGAGCCGACCACTGGCTGGACGCAGCCTTTGGCCTTACATGCCGGCGGGATCTCGAGTGCGAGCTGGCCGCTCATGCGGCGCGCTCCAGGGCGAGCAGCTCGTCCAGCCGCCCCATCGTCTCACCACGGGTGAGATCCTCACCGAGGTAGACGTGCGCGTAGTAGCCGGCCACGTAGGGCTTGAACCACTCCGAGTGCTCCCACGGCCACACGCGGGCCATCTGCACCTTGCCCTGGACCTGCAGGTGACAGCGCTGGCAGAGCGCGGCGAGGTTCCACCAGCAGCAGTTCGCCTTGACCATGTCCAGGTGGTGGACCGTGAGGATGCGCCACTGCGCTTCGACGTCGATACCCACGTCGGCGCCCAGGCGCGCTTCGCCGGTCCATAGCTCGTCGTCGGGCGACTCGAACCACTCGTCATCGGGGCCGTGCCGGTAGCGGTAGGGGCCTCGGTGCTCGCACCTCTCGTCGCAGGGGGACCACTCGCCGCCGCCTTTGTAAGGGTGAAGGCAGCGGACGCAGCGGTAGGCCGCCTCGGCACGGACCAGGTGCTTGATCCCGAGCGCGCCGAGCCCGGCCCCGCGGTGCCACTCGGGCGGGTAGCCGTCCTTCCCACACTCGTCGGGCATGTAGAGGCGGAGAGTTACATTCGAGGGATTCTTTCGAGGGTTCGAATCCCTCCCTCTCCGTGCAGGCCGGGTTCAACGCGTTTCGCTCTGGCGAGCCAATTTGCGGCGCTGGCACGGCTGTCCTGCATCATCCCGACAGCTCACCCTGCCCGGTTGTCCCAGATCGGCGGGGTGGCCGCCGCGAGTCCGGTCAGCAAACTGGCGAGGCGCTCGGGGTGCGCGACGTGAGGGAAGTGGTGCCCGACGGGCCACACGAGGCTCTCTGCCTGTGGCAGTCGCCGCGCAAGCCAGGTCAGCTCGGCCGAATCGACGGGACTGGCGTGGACCATGACGTAGGGCATCCGTGCGAGGCGAAGCCGCTCGAGCCCTTCGTCGCGTTGGCGCACGATCTCCTCGAGCGACCCGTCGAGCAAGTCGGCCTGGTAGCTCAGGACTTGCTGCTGAGAGCCTCGCTCGCCTGACCGGAGTAGCTCGCGCTGTGCCGGTGTGAGCAGATCGATCTGCCAGCTCCGTCGGAACTGCGCCCACACCTGGTCAAAGCCGGGGCCTGTCAGCTGCTCGCGCGCCGACAGGAGATGTCCAGCGAACGACTCCACGCGGATCGGCGAGTCGATGCTGACCACGGCGGTCGCCGGGTGGCTGGCCGCATACATGCTTGCCAGCGCGCCGCCGATCGAATGGCCGACGATGATCGGGGCATCGAGCCCCGCGTCGCACACCGCCTCATGCACCGCCTCGACAACCGCGCGCAGCCCGGCCCTACCCAGTGGAGCGGAGCTTCCATGGCCTGGGAGGTCGAGCGCGATCGCCTTGTGGGTCTCGGCCAGAGCGTCGAGCACCGGATCCCACATCCGACAATCGAACGTCAGGCCATGCAGGAATACGAATGATCGGCCAGAGCCGCCGCGGTGCTCTCGGCCCGCGAGGCCTGCCCACCGGGGATTCGCGCCCGTCGCCGGCCGGGCGTCGGGGGAGAGAGCCTCGGGCGTCTTGGCAGCGGTCATTGCACTTTCTCCTTTGTCGGGGCGTTAGCGTAACGACGTTGCGTTTTAGCATATAACGGAACGGCGTTGCGTTATGCTCCTGGCATGGGACGGCGGGGACACGGAGAGAAGACGAGGCAGGAGCTGCTCGGGGCGGCCGAGCAGCTCGTCGAGGATGGAGGGCTTGAGGCGCTGACGGTGAGGTCCGTGGCCGACGCCGTGGGCACCAGCACGCGAGCGGTCTACAGCCTGTTTGGATCCAAGGAGGGGCTTATAGTCGGGCTTGGCAGGCGTGCATTCGAGCTACTGAGCGCCGAGCTTGAAGCGCTGCCGAGCACCCGCGATCCAGCTGCCGATCTCATCGCGGCGGGCGTCACGGTGTTTCGCGGCTTCGCGATTGAACACCCGGCGTTGTTCAGGCTGGGTATACAGCGAACCCTGCCAGAACCGCGCCTGGCTACCAGCTTCGTTGCTGCCGCGTCAGAGGCGCTGGAGGTGCTGGAAGGCCGCGTCGAGCGCGTTCGGGCCGCGGGACTGCTCGGAGGCCGCGCCGTTCGCGACTGCGTTCGCGCGTTCCACGCGCTCTGCGAGGGGCTGGCGGCGATGGAGCTGATGTCGCTGTTCACCCCTGGAGACGAGGAGCGACAGTGGCGCGACGCGCTCAGCGCGCTGGTTGGAGGCTTTACCCTGCCCCTGCCGTGTGAGCCTAACCCGCGGTGAGCGCCTCGCGCCGGACGAGCCCGACGGAACGGCGAGGATGCCGATCGGCCGGCACAGGATCGGGTAGAACAGGGCTGATGGAGGCCCAGGCGGGACAGAAGGGGAAGGTGTGGCCGAACCGCCCGGCCCCCAACCCGATGCCCGAGGCCGAGCCGCCGGCGGGCCTTGCCCTCCTCGACTCGGTGAGGACCGACACCGGCGTGATCGTTGGGACATGGCGTTCTTCGTCCTGATTCCCGGAGCGGGAGCGGACCCTCGGGTCTATGACGAGACGATCCGTGCGCTTGCCGCACTGGGGCATAGCGGTCTCGCTCCGCCTCTGCCGTTGGCCGACGGGAATGCCACGCCGAGCGACCATGCGGCTGCGGTGCTGGAGGCGGTGCCGGCCCGGGAGGACCTGGTGATCGTTGCCCAGTCGCTGGGGGCGTTCGCCGGTCCGCTTGTTGCGGCCGGCACCCCCAGCCGTCAGCTGATTCTCCTGGCGCCGATGATCCCGCGCCCGGGGGAGACGGCCGGTGAATGGTGGGAGAACACCGGTCACGGGCAGGCTGTCGCCGAGCTGCTCGAGCGTCACGGCCCGATGGGGAGCTGGGGGCCTGATGCGATTGCCGAGGTCTTTCTGCATGACGTCGATCCTGAGGTGGCGCTTGCGAACGAGCGCTTCAGCGGGGCGCCGGGAGCGGGAATGTTCGGCGAGCCATGGCCGCTGCCGGCCTGGCCCGAGGTGGCGACCCGTGTGCTCGTGCCCAGTGGAGACCGGCTGTTCCCCCCGGCCTTCCAGCGGCGGGTGGCCCAGGAGCGCTTGGGTCTCGAGATCGACGAGATGCGGGGCGGGCATCTGCCGATGCTGTCGCGGCCGGTCGAGTTGGCGCAGCGACTGGACGAGTTGGCCGGGGCGGGGTAGGGCTGTCCCCGATCGGCCCGGGCTCGCACATATCCTGCTGGGACCGATCGAAAGGACACCGTCATGGAGCATGAGCACACCCAGTACGTTGCGGCAGCCCCGGATCGCGTGTTCGCGGCGCTGTCGGACGTCGGCAACCTCCCGCACTACGTCCCGCAGGTGACGGCTGCCACCAGGGGCGAGGGCGAGCAGGTCAGCATCGACGCGCGATACGAGGGCCACACCCAGCACGGCGAGGGTTGGTTCCGTGCCGACGAGGAGGCGCTCAAGATCGAATGGGGTGCCGAGGGCAGCGACTACCACGGCTGGCTGCAGGTGACCCCCGAGGCCGAGGGCTCGCGGCTGACGCTGTTCCTTGCGACCTCGCGTGGGGACGCGCCGGACAACGAGGTCATGGGGACACTCGACGCGATCAGGCGCCTGGTCGAGGCAGACGCCTGATGGCGGGCGCGGGGACGGCTGAGGATCCGTGGGTGTTGAAGACTCCGCCGGGCTCCTCGGAGTACGAGATGTACCGCGACGAGGAGAGCCAGACGATCGTCTGCGTGGTCGGGAAGACGAAGCTGGGCTACCAGCTGCGGGCGATCGAGGACCATCACGAGATGCTCAAGGCCCATGGCGACTGGATGGCCCTGGGGAGCGCGGACGAGCAGAAGGAGCCGGCGGCGGGAACGGTCGAGGAGTGGGCGCGC
>CAZFGJ010000054.1:0-16790 GCA_964518445.1 uncultured Solirubrobacteraceae bacterium | reverse complement strand
GTCCATGCCGGGCGCAACCTCCCCTTCGGGATCCGCGAGCATGCGATGGGCGGGATCGTCAACGGCACGGCCGCCCACGGCGGCATCGTCAAGCCCTACGGCTCGACCTTCCTTGTGTTCTCCGACTACATGCGCGGGTCGGTGCGCCTGTCGGCGGTGATGGGCCTGCCGGTCCTTTGGATCTGGACGCACGACTCGATCGGCGTCGGCGAGGACGGACCGACCCACCAGCCGATCGAGCACTTCGCCTCGCTGCGGGCGATCCCCAACCTCTGGGTGATGCGCCCCGGCGACCCCAACGAGACCGCCGAGGCCTGGCGCGTCGCACTCGAACGCACCGATGGGCCGGTGGCGATGCTGCTCTCGCGCCAGAACGTCGAGGTGCTCGACCGCTCCGAGGTGGCGCCGGCCTCGATGCTCGAGCGCGGCGGCTACGTGCTGTGGGACTCGGCCGCCGGGGATCCCGACCTGATCCTGATCGCCACGGGCGCGGAGGTGCCGCCGACGCTGAGCGCCGCGCGCACGCTGGCCGGCGAGGGAACGAGCGTGCGGGTCGTCTCAATGCCCTGTGTCGAGCTCTTCGAGGAGGAGACGGCGGAGTACCGCGAGGAGGTCCTGCCGCGGGCCACCACGAAGCGGCTCGCCGTCGAGCCCGGCGCCACGCTCGGCTGGTGGAAGTGGGTCGGCACCGACGGCGACGTCCACGGGCTGGATCGCTTCGGCGCCTCGGCACCGGGTACTACTGTGCTTGAGGAGCTCGGTTTCGACGCCGCGGGTATTCTCGCCCGGGCGCGGGCCCTGCTCGACTCGCAACCCTAAGGAGAAGAGATGCCCGACGCGAACACGCCCCTCCAGCGCCTTTCGGCCCTCGGGCAGAGCGTCTGGGTCGACTTCCTCTCACGCGAATCGATTCGCGGCGGCCACCTGCAGGAGCTGATCGACGACTACTCCGTCGTCGGCGCCACATCGAACCCGACGATCTTCGAAAAGGCGATGGGGGCGGGGCACGCCTACGACGAGCAGATCAACGAGCTGGCCGCGGGCGGCGCCGACACCGAGGCCACCTTCTGGGCGTTGGCCCAGAAGGACATCGAAGACGCCTGTGACCTGTTCCGGGCGGTCTGGGACGGCGGCTCGGGCCACGACGGCTACGTCTCGCTCGAGGTCGACCCCCGCCTGGCCTACGACACGCTCGAGACCTACCGCGAGGCGATCAGGCTGCACAAAGAGGTCGACCGGCCCAACCTGATGGTCAAGATCCCCGCCACCAAGCCCGGCCTTGCGGCGATCGAGGATGTGATCGCCAAGGGCCATTCGATCAACGTGACGCTGATCTTCTCGCTGAGCCGCTACGCCGAGGTGGCCGAGTCCTACGTCCGCGGCCTCGAGCGCCTGATCGCCGAGGGCGGTGATCCGACGAAGGTGGCCTCGGTCGCGAGCTTCTTCGTCTCGCGGATCGACACCGAGACGGACCGTCGCCTGGATGAGATCGGCGGCGTCGATGAGCTGAAGGGCAAGCTGGCGATCGCCAACGCGAAGCTCGCCTACGCTCACTATCTCGAGGTCTTCTCGGGCGAGCGCTGGGAATACCTGGCCGGCAAGGGCGCGACGCCCGAGCGGGTTCTTTGGGCCTCGACCTCGACGAAGAACCCGGACTACAAGGACACGATCTACATCGAGGAGCTGCTCGGGCCCCAGACGGTCAACACGATGCCCGAGGACACGATCAAGGCCTACCAGGACCACGGTGAGCCGATCGAGCGCTTGACGGTGGGGCTCGCAGAGGCGCGCGATGTTCTCAAGCGCCTGGCGGATGCCGGAGTCGACTATGACGACGTCACCGAGACGCTCGAGCGCGAGGGAGTGGAGAAATTCTCGGCTTCCTTCGACGAGCTGATGAGCACCCTCTCGGGCAAGCGGGATTCGCTCGCTCCGGCCTGATCGGCGGCCCGGGCCGCCCGCGGCTCAGGAGTAGGGAATGGGGATCAGCACGCGGACCGTCAGCGGTCCGCTGGGGAAGGCCGCCGCGTTCAGCGTGTAGACCCTGAACGTTTCGCCGTGGTAGGTGTAGCGGCCGCTGGCCGGAACGGTCCCGGGGTTCGGGCCGAGGCTGTTCTTGACGAGCTTCGGGTGGCCGGGGGTCGGGGTCATGTACATCAGGACCTTCAACCCCACCAGGCGTCGGGTCAGGCGCAGGTAGCCCTCGTCGTCCTGGATCGACAGGACGAAGCTGCCCACCCGCTGGCCGTGGAAGTGCAGGTTCGCTCCGACGGGGCCGAGCACATAGGGGCCGCCGTCATCGACCAGCAGTTTCCCCGCGGCGAAGACGCGCAGGCGCACCACGTGGTGGTGCAGGAGACGTTCGACGGCGACCCTGGTGGCAACCCGGTCGCGCCGGGCGACGGCTTCGAGCAGCCCCGTGTCGCTCTGGATTCGGCGGATCTGGACTTTGGTTCGCGGGCCGACCTCGCCGGCGTAGATCGCGTGGGCGATGTGGCTCACGGTGTTGACGACCGTGTCCTCGTTGCTCGATCCGCAGAGCGGGGAGATCGATGCGCTCGGACGCAGCAGGTAGATGCGGGCGTCCCCCGAGGGGTAGGCCTTGGCGGCGAAGGAGGTGTACTGGTAGCTGACGCCGTGGCGGGTGATGGTCCCTTCGTCGGGGAGCGGTCCCGCCGGAAGGGAGAGCGTCCCGCCGAGGGTGTGCGAGCCGGACCGCACGCTGATCACCCCTTCGGTCACTCCGGCGGCCTCCGAGGCGAAGCCGTGATCGGCCCAGACACTGGTCTGGTAGGTGGCGATGGCGCGCCCCGAGCCGTCCTTGATGGTGCCGTGAAGCGGTGTCAGGGCGGCGCCGCCGACGTCGATCAGCGTCCTGCCGCCGGCGATCACCTTGAGATTCGTCATGTGGCCGGTGTGAAGGAGTTCCGAGGCGGCGCTCTTCGCCGCTGAGGAGCTCGAGGTTTCGATTGCCCGGCGCAGCGGCAGCGAGCGCTCGATCAGGTGTTCGGCGACCAGGGTGCGTTCGCTGTTGATCCCCTCGCGGTAGATCCGCTGGAGCACGCTCCCCAGCGTCTTGAGGACCGTCACAGGGCAGTTCGCTTCGGCTGTGGCGTCGCTGGCGCTGGCTCCCTTCAGACCGGACCCGCAGCCGGTCAGGAGTGCCACCAGGGCAAGGATCGCCGTCAGGCGGGCAGCTGTCGAGGAAATGCGCACGAGGTAAACGATCACGGGGAATCCTAAGGTTCCGCTAATCACCATGCTGCAGACGAGGTGCGCTAACGTCGCCGGCGTGCCACTGGCCCTGATCAGCGGCGCGTCCACCGGGATCGGGCGCGCCACCTCCCTGCGCCTCGCCGGCTCAGGTTGGAACGTCCTCGCGGGGGTCCGCGACCCGGCCGCCGGAGAGAGCCTTGCCGCCGAGGCGCCCGCCGGCAGAATCACTCCCCTTGCACTCGAGGTCACCGACGCGGCGCAGATCGCCGCCGCCGCCGAGCTCGTCGGGGAGCATGCCGCCCGTCTCGGGCGCCCGGGCCTTGACGCACTGATCAACAACGCCGGGATCGGCATCGGCGGCCCGCTCGAGATTCTCAGCGACGAGGACCTGCGCCGCCAGTTCGACGTCAACGTCTTCGGCCACATGGCTGTGACCAGGGCGATGCTCCCCTCGCTGCGCCGCGCCCAGGGCAGGATCCTCTTCGTCTCCTCCATCGGTGGGCGGGTGGCGATGGCCTACACGGCTCCCTACGCGGCCTCCAAGCACGCCATCGAGGCGTTTGCCGACACCCTGCGGGTCGAACTGCACTCCTCGCAGATCCAGGTCGGGCTGATCGAGCCCGGCTCGGTCAGCACGCCGATCTGGGACAAGAGCCGAGGTGATGCTGAGCGCCTGCAGATCCCGCCGGAGCTCCAGGCGCAGTACGGCAAGGTGCCGGCCGCGCTGGACAAGGCGATGCAGGACACCGCCAAGCGGGGCGTGCCCCCCGAGCAGGTCGCGGCGACGATCGAGGGGGCTCTCACGGCGAAGCGGATGAAGGCCCGCTACCTGATTGGCCGCGATGCCGTCGCGATGCTCGCCGCCAAGCGACTGCTGCCCGACCACGTCTTCGACCGCCTGGTGCGGCGGGTCATGGGCGTCTGAGGCGCCCGGAGCGTCAGGAGGGCGGCGGGTAGACGGCCAGCCAGGCGAACAGGCTCGTCGTGGCGCCCTGGGTCTGGATCATCCCCGGCTGTGCCAGGTTCCGCGAGAGCTGCTCCCCGTTCCAGGAGAGGAGATATAGGCCCCGGCCGTTGCGAGCCCGCTGCTCCGCGCTACGGGCGTTGTCGGCCGCAAGCCGGTAGAGGGATGAGTCGCCCTCGAGCGAGTAGAGGGCGAGCATCCACTGCAGGTAGATCGCGTCGTACTGCGGGGCGAAGTCCAGGGTGTGCCCGAAGCGGACGATCGCACGCTGCTTCAGGCGGTCCGCCAGGGCGCATTCCGAGCTGGAGCTCTGCAGGCGGCAGAGGGTCGCCTGCGCGTAGATCATGGGCCCCTCGATGTAGTCGACCGGCGTCGGGTTGATCGAGCTGCCCGCGTAGAGGCCGTCGGCTCCGCTGAAGCCGCGGGTGTTGGCCCAGCTCAGGAAGCGCCGTGCCTGTGCCAGATCGAAGCTCGATCCGGTGGCCTGGTAGAGCAGCGTTGCCAGCAGCGTGTCAGCCGCCAGGGCGGGGCCTGACTTGTAGGGGTGGCTGGTGTTCCACCAGATGCCGCCCGAGGCCGGGTCCCAGCCGGCCCTGGCGATGTAGCCGAGCGCCCGCTGGGCGTCGCTCAGCCAGCGCCTTGCGCCCGTGGCGCGGTAGGCGTTGACGAAGGCCAGACCCCACCAGCCGTTGTCGTCGAACCAGGTCTGGGCGCTCGCCTCGCGATCACCCGGATAGGGGGAGTAGCCCGCGACGGGGTGAAGCCCCCGGTTCAGGTAGCGCTCGGCACCCTGGGCGAAGCTCGTCACGGCCCGGCGGTGGGCCGGCGTCGGCGAGGCGATGGCGATCGCATCGATCGACTGGAACAGGGGCACGATGTCCCAGATCGTCGCCAGGGGGTAGCGGTTGCGGTCGTGCAGGCGCGCGTCGTACCAGCCGAGGCGATGGTCGCGCCAGGCATGCTCGGCCTGGGAGACGCCCGATTCGGCCAGCGCCAGGTAGCTCTGCTGTGCACTTGAGAGCGCCGGGGGGCTCTGCGCCAGGGCTCCGGGCGCGCTCACAGCCGCGATCGCGATCGCGCAGAACAGGGCCGCAATCAGGCGTCGGCAGATGGGCGTCATCACTTCGATAACCCGAGATGCTCCCTCAGGGAGCGGCGCTGGCTACCGTATATGGACGAATGAGCGCCGATCCCCTGAGCTCGACGCTGCCCCACGGGCACGTTCCAAGCCCCCCTTCCGAACGTCGTGCCTGGGCGGTGGCATGCACGCTTGCCGCAGTCGGCATGCTGGTGCTGGGCGCCGTCCTGAGCGGCGCGATCGGGCACTCTGAGGAACCGGCGCCGCCGCCGGTCCTCGTCCGGGCCGCGACGCCCCTGCCGGGCGCGGCAACCCTCCACGCGCCCGTCGCGAAGATCGTTGCGACCCCATCGGCGGCCCAGCAGACGGGCGATGCCCGCCGCTTCCAGGGCGCAACCCAGAGCCACATCTCCCGTGCCTGGATGGCCGGCTTCTACCCGATCTACTCGACCGCTCAGAAGACCTTCGGCGTCAACTGGCTGCTGCTCGCCTCGATCCACATGCAGGAGTCGGCCTTCTCTACGGCCCGGGGGATCTACCACGGCCTGAACTTCGCCGGCTGCTGTGGCGGGCCGATGCAGTTCAACGTGACCAACGGGCCCGTCAGCACCTGGGACATGGTCGCCGACTCCTATCTCTACGGCTCCCGGCCGGCCGCATATGACCACATGACCACCGTCCACCCGTCGATCTATGACGACTTCGACTCGATCATGGCCGGGGCGCACCTGCTCTCGGCCGACGGGGCCTCCCTCGCCCTGGACGGCTCGGCCTGGAACGCGGCCTACGACTACTACGGCCACGATGCCACGGGCATCCTCTACGCCGACCAGGTCCTGGGCCGGGCGATCGGCTGGTCCCAGCACGGCTTCTGCATCAACTGCGGAGTCGACAGCTCGCTCGTGGCGGCCGTCCACGCCGCCTACGGCGCACCCGTCGCAGCCGCCGGCCGCTGAGCGACCCTCGCCGGGCGTGGCCCTCTGAAAAGTGCTCGGCCGGCGCCCCCCGTGAGGACGCCGGCCGTTGCAGCGTTTCTGTCCCGCCGGCCCTAGGCCTGCGCGATCAGCTCGCCGGCGACCCTGTCGGTCGCCGCGGCGGTGCCGCCGAGCAGCCTCCGGGAGAGCTGTGCGCGACGGAAGTACAGCGGTGCGTCGTGCTCCCATGTCGCCCCGATCCCGCCGTGGACGGAGATCATGGTGCGGGCGGCGTCATCGAGGGCGCGGCCCGCCACCGAGCGCAGAGCGCTCGCGGCGAGAGGGAACTCGGCCGGTGCGCCCCCGCGGGCCCAGCCGGCGTAGTAGAGCAGCGAGCGCCCGTTCTCGAGCTCCCGCAGCACCTCGGTCAGCGAGTGCTTGACGGCCTGGTAGGAGCCGATCGCACGACCGAAGGTGAACCTCTCCTTGGCGTATGCGACGGACACGTCAAGGGCCGTCTCGACGCTGCCGAGCGACTCTGCGGCGATCAGCGTCTGGGCGAGATACCAGGCTGCCGCCAGGGTCTCCTCCGAGGCGCCCAGGACGGTTGCCGGGGCACCGTCCAGCGTGACGTGACCCAGCGAGCGGGTCGAGTCGTAGCGTTCGACAGCCTCGACGCTCACGCCCGAGGCTCCCGCCTCGATCGCGACGCCGACGGGGTTGCCGTCGAGGATCGCCACACCGACCAGCAGGTCGGCTCCGGGAGCGTCGGGCACCCAGGCCAGCTTTCCGCTGACCGTGACCTGATCGCCCGTGCCGCTTGCGTTGGGCGCGGCACCACGGGTGGAGCCGGTGGCCGCATCGACGGTCCAGTTCTGCTCGATGTCGCCGGGAGGGCTCACGGGCAGGTAGGCCGCGCGCTTCTCGCCGGTTGCCAGCTCCTCGAGCATCGGCGCGCTCTCGGCGGCCGCGTCGAGGATCGCCGTCGCCGGGAGATGACCCAGCAGCTGAACGCCCGCGATCACGCGACCGCACTCGCCCAGGACCAGCATCGCGTCGAACGCGTCGAGGCCCGCCCCGCCGTGCTCCTCGCTGATCAACAGCCCCGGCCAGCCCGCCTCACAGGCCGTCGGCCAGAGGTCGGGCATGGCGGACGTGTCGCCGTCGAGCGCCTCGCGGGCGGCCTCCAGCGTCTTGAAGCGCGAGAGGGCCCCACGGGCCGCCTCGCGAAGAAACACCTGCTCGTCTGAAAGGGCCAGGTTCATGCTGCCGCTCCTTCCTTGGACCGCAGCTCGGAGAAGGGGATGCCCTTGTCCAGGCGCGGCTCGGGCGGCAGGCCGAGGACCCGCTCGCCAATCGTGTTGCGGAGGATCTCTTCTGTTCCACCGGCTGACTTCAGCCCCGGGAGGAAGGAGATCATGTAGGCCCACTCGCTCTTCACATCGAGCGCCTCCGGACCGACCACGTCGGCGATCAGGTCGCCGGCCTTGATGGCCCCGCTGACCAGCGTCACCTTGGCGAGGCCCGCCTCGGGACCGGGGATCTGGCCCTTCTGCAGAGCCGTCAGGGTGCGGTAGCCGGTGAAGCGGATCGCCAGCAGCTCGCTTGCGATCTCACCCAGGCGGTGACGCACGTCGGAGTCGCGGCGGGCGTGCTCGTCAGCCGCGATTTCCGATGCGAAGCGGGTCGAGTTGTAACCCATGCCCTCGCTTCCCAGGCCGATCGTGACGCGCTCGAACATGAGGGTCGTCAGGGCCGTGCCCCAGCCGTTGCCGACACCGCCGACAACAGAGCCGGCGTCCAGCTGGACGTCGTCGAAGAAGACCTCGTTGAACTCGGCCTCCCCGGAGATCTGGCGAAGCCCGCGGATCGTCACGCCCTCGGCGTCCATCGGGACGATGAACATGGTCAGTCCCTTGTGCTTGGGGACGTCGGCGTCGGTCCGTGCCAGCAGCAGCCCGAACGAGGCGAACTGGGCGTTGGTCGTCCAGACCTTCTGCCCGGTCAGCCGCCAGCTGCCGTCGTCCTGCAGGCGCGCCCGGGTCTGGACGGCGGCGAGGTCCGAACCGGCGGCCGGCTCGGAGAAGAGCTGGCACCAGACCTCATCGCCGTGCAGCAGCGGAGCGAGGTAGCGCGACTTCTGCTCCTCCTCGCCGTGGGCGATGATCGTGGGGCCGAGCATGCCGACGCCGATCCCGTCGAGGATGCCGGGGACCTTCGCCGCGGCGAAGGTCCCCGGCATCCTCGACGGGATCGGCGTCGGCATGCTCGGCCCCACGATCATCGCCCACGGCGAGGAGGAGCAGAAGTCGCGCTACCTCGCTCCGCTGCTGCACGGCGATGAGGTCTGGTGCCAGCTCTTCTCCGAGCCGGCCGCCGGTTCGGACCTCGCCGCCGTCCAGACCCGGGCGCGCCTGCAGGACGACGGCAGCTGGCGGCTGACCGGGCAGAAGGTCTGGACGACCAACGCCCAGTTCGCCTCGTTCGGGCTGCTGCTGGCACGGACCGACGCCGACGTCCCCAAGCACAAGGGACTGACCATGTTCATCGTCCCGATGGACGCCGAGGGCGTGACGATCCGCGGGCTTCGCCAGATCTCCGGGGAGGCCGAGTTCAACGAGGTCTTCTTCGACGACGTCCAGCTGGACGCCGGCTCTGTTGTCGGCGGTGTCGGCAACGGCTGGGGCACGGCCCTGACGACCCTCATGTTCGAGCGCGTCACGATCGGCCTGGGAAGCGAGGGCATGGGTTACAACTCGACCCGCTTCGCATCGGAAATCGCGGCTGACGAGCACGCCCGCCGCGACTCCGACGTGCGTCACCGCCTGGGTGAGATCGCAAGCGAGCTGCTGGCGATCCGCTTCACCGGCTACCGCACCCTGACGGCTCTGCAGAAGGGCCAGATCCCCGGTCCCGAGGCGGGCCTCGCCAAGGTGACGCTGGTCAGCGGGGCCATCAAGGCCGGCGACCTGATCGCCGACGTGGTCGGTCCGGAGGCGCTCGATGTGAAGAGCGAGTGGGCCTACATGATCTCCTTCCTCCCGGGGCTGAAGTCAGCCGGTGGAACAGAAGAGATCCTCCGCAACACGATTGGCGAGCGGGTCCTCGGCCTGCCGCCCGAGCCGCGCCTGGACAAGGGCATCCCCTTCTCCGAGCTGCGGTCCAAGGAAGGAGCGGCAGCATGAACCTGGCCCTTTCAGACGAGCAGGTGTTTCTTCGCGAGGCGGCCCGTGGGGCCCTCTCGCGCTTCAAGACGCTGGAGGCCGCCCGCGAGGCGCTCGACGGCGACACGTCCGCCATGCCCGACCTCTGGCCGACGGCCTGTGAGGCGGGCTGGCCGGGGCTGTTGATCAGCGAGGAGCACGGCGGGGCGGGCCTCGACGCGTTCGACGCGATGCTGGTCCTGGGCGAGTGCGGTCGCGTGATCGCGGGCGTTCAGCTGCTGGGTCATCTCCCGGCGACGGCGATCCTCGACGCGGCCGCCGAGAGCGCGCCGATGCTCGAGGAGCTGGCAACCGGCGAGAAGCGCGCGGCCTACCTGCCCGTGAGCCCTCCCGGCGACATCGAGCAGAACTGGACCGTCGATGCGGCCACCGGCTCCACCCGTGGTGCCGCGCCCAACGCAAGCGGCACGGGCGATCAGGTCACGGTCAGCGGAAAGCTGGCCTGGGTGCCCGACGCTCCCGGAGCCGACCTGCTGGTCGGTGTGGCGATCCTCGACGGCAACCCCGTCGGCGTCGCGATCGAGGCGGGAGCCTCGGGCGTGAGCGTCGAGGCTGTCGAACGCTACGACTCGACCCGCTCGCTGGGTCACGTCACGCTGGACGGTGCCCCGGCAACCGTCCTGGGCGCCTCGGAGGAGACCCTGGCGGCAGCCTGGTATCTCGCCCAGACGCTGATCGCCGCAGAGTCGCTCGGCAGCGTCGAGACGGCCCTTGACGTGTCCGTCGCATACGCCAAGGAGAGGTTCACCTTCGGTCGTGCGATCGGCTCCTACCAGGCCGTCAAGCACTCGCTGACCGAGGTGCTGCGGGAGCTCGAGAACGGGCGCTCGCTGCTCTACTACGCCGGCTGGGCCCGCGGGGGCGCACCGGCCGAGTTCCCTCTCGCCGCGAGCGCTCTGCGCTCGGTGGCGGGCCGCGCCCTCGATGACGCCGCCCGCACCATGATCTCCGTCCACGGCGGGATCGGGGCGACATGGGAGCACGACGCACCGCTGTACTTCCGTCGCGCACAGCTCTCCCGGAGGCTGCTCGGCGGCACCGCCGCGGCGACCGACAGGGTCGCCGGCGAGCTGATCGCGCAGGCCTAGGGCCGGCGGGACAGAAACGCTGCAACGGCCGGCGTCCTCACGGGGGGCGCCGGCCGAGCACTTTTCAGAGGGCCACGCCCGGCGAGGGTCGCTCAGCGGCCGGCGGCTGCGACGGGTGCGCCGTAGGCGGCGTGGACGGCCGCCACGAGCGAGCTGTCGACTCCGCAGTTGATGCAGAAGCCGTGCTGGGACCAGCCGATCGCCCGGCCCAGGACCTGGTCGGCGTAGAGGATGCCCGTGGCATCGTGGCCGTAGTAGTCGTAGGCCGCGTTCCAGGCCGAGCCGTCCAGGGCGAGGGAGGCCCCGTCGGCCGAGAGCAGGTGCGCCCCGGCCATGATCGAGTCGAAGTCGTCATAGATCGACGGGTGGACGGTGGTCATGTGGTCATATGCGGCCGGCCGGGAGCCGTAGAGATAGGAGTCGGCGACCATGTCCCAGGTGCTGACGGGCCCGTTGGTCACGTTGAACTGCATCGGCCCGCCACAGCAGCCGGCGAAGTTCAGGCCGTGGTAGATCCCCCGGGCCGTAGAGAAGGCCGACTCCTGCATGTGGATCGAGGCGAGCAGCAGCCAGTTGACGCCGAAGGTCTTCTGAGCGGTCGAGTAGATCGGGTAGAAGCCGGCCATCCAGGCACGGGAGATGTGGCTCTGGGTTGCGCCCTGGAAGCGGCGGGCATCGCCCGTCTGCTGGGCCGCCGATGGGGTCGCAACGATCTTCGCGACGGGCGCGTGGAGGGTTGCCGCGCCCGGCAGGGGCGTCGCGGCCCGGACGAGGACCGGCGGCGGCGCCGGTTCCTCAGAGTGCCCGATCGCGCCGCTCAGGACGGCGCCCAGCACCAGCATGCCGACTGCGGCAAGCGTGCATGCCACCGCCCAGGCACGACGTTCGGAAGGGGGGCTTGGAACGTGCCCGTGGGGCAGCGTCGAGCTCAGGGGATCGGCGCTCATTCGTCCATATACGGTAGCCAGCGCCGCTCCCTGAGGGAGCATCTCGGGTTATCGAAGTGATGACGCCCATCTGCCGACGCCTGATTGCGGCCCTGTTCTGCGCGATCGCGATCGCGGCTGTGAGCGCGCCCGGAGCCCTGGCGCAGAGCCCCCCGGCGCTCTCAAGTGCACAGCAGAGCTACCTGGCGCTGGCCGAATCGGGCGTCTCCCAGGCCGAGCATGCCTGGCGCGACCATCGCCTCGGCTGGTACGACGCGCGCCTGCACGACCGCAACCGCTACCCCCTGGCGACGATCTGGGACATCGTGCCCCTGTTCCAGTCGATCGATGCGATCGCCATCGCCTCGCCGACGCCGGCCCACCGCCGGGCCGTGACGAGCTTCGCCCAGGGTGCCGAGCGCTACCTGAACCGGGGGCTTCACCCCGTCGCGGGCTACTCCCCCTATCCGGGTGATCGCGAGGCGAGCGCCCAGACCTGGTTCGACGACAACGGCTGGTGGGGTCTGGCCTTCGTCAACGCCTACCGCGCCACGGGCGCAAGGCGCTGGCTGAGCGACGCCCAGCGGGCGCTCGGCTACATCGCCAGGGCCGGCTGGGACCCGGCCTCGGGCGGCATCTGGTGGAACACCAGCCACCCCTACAAGTCAGGCCCCGCCCTGGCGGCTGACACGCTGCTGGCAACGCTGCTCTACCAGGCCACCGGATCGAGCTTCGATCTGGCACAGGCACGGCGCTTCCTGAGCTGGGCCAACACCCGCGGCTTCAGCGGAGCCGACGGCCTCTACGCGGGCAGCTCGATCAACCCGACGCCGGTCGACTACATCGAGGGGCCCATGATCTACGCGCAGGCGACCCTCTGCCGCCTGCAGAGCTCCAGCTCGGAATGCGCCCTGGCGGACCGCCTGAAGCAGCGTGCGATCGTCCGCTTCGGGCACACCCTGGACTTCGCCCCGCAGTACGACGCGATCTACCTGCAGTGGATGCTCGCCCTCTACTCGCTCGAGGGCGACTCATCCCTCTACCGGCTTGCGGCCGACAACGCCCGTAGCGCGGAGCAGCGGGCTCGCAACGGCCGGGGCCTATATCTCCTCTCCTGGAACGGGGAGCAGCTCTCGCGGAACCTGGCACAGCCGGGGATGATCCAGACCCAGGGCGCCACGACGAGCCTGTTCGCCTGGCTGGCCGTCTACCCGCCGCCCTCCTGACGCTCCGGGCGCCTCAGACGCCCATGACCCGCCGCACCAGGCGGTCGAAGACGTGGTCGGGCAGCAGTCGCTTGGCGGCGAGCATCGCGACGGCATCGCGGCCAATCAGGTAGCGGGCCTTCATCCGCTTCGCCGTGAGAGCCCCCTCGATCGTCGCCGCGACCTGCTCGGGGGGCACGCCCCGCTTGGCGGTGTCCTGCATCGCCTTGTCCAGCGCGGCCGGCACCTTGCCGTACTGCGCCTGGAGCTCCGGCGGGATCTGCAGGCGCTCAGCATCACCTCGGCTCTTGTCCCAGATCGGCGTGCTGACCGAGCCGGGCTCGATCAGCCCGACCTGGATCTGCGAGGAGTGCAGTTCGACCCGCAGGGTGTCGGCAAACGCCTCGATGGCGTGCTTGGAGGCCGCGTAGGGAGCCGTGTAGGCCATCGCCACCCGCCCACCGATGGAGGAGACGAAGAGGATCCTGCCCTGGGCGCGGCGCAGCGAGGGGAGCATCGCCCTGGTCACAGCCATGTGGCCGAAGACGTTGACGTCGAACTGGCGGCGCAGGTCCTCGTCGCTGAGAATCTCGAGCGGGCCGCCGATGCCGATCCCGGCGTTGTTGATCAGTGCGTCAAGGCCCGGGCGCCCGAGACGGGCGGCATGCTCCCCGACGAGCTCGGCGGCGGCGGCGATCTGCGCCGCGTCGGTGACCTCGAGTGCAAGGGGAGTGATTCTGCCGGCGGGCGCCTCGGCGGCAAGGCTCTCTCCGGCGGCCGGGTCGCGGACCCCCGCGAGGACGTTCCAACCTGAGCCGGCGAGGCGCAGGGAGGTGGCGCGCCCGATCCCGGTGGACGCGCCGCTGATCAGGGCCAGTGGCACGCCGGCGACGTTAGCGCACCTCGTCTGCAGCATGGTGATTAGCGGAACCTTAGGATTCCCCGTGATCGTTTACCTCGTGCGCATTTCCTCGACAGCTGCCCGCCTGACGGCGATCCTTGCCCTGGTGGCACTCCTGACCGGCTGCGGGTCCGGTCTGAAGGGAGCCAGCGCCAGCGACGCCACAGCCGAAGCGAACTGCCCTGTGACGGTCCTCAAGACGCTGGGGAGCGTGCTCCAGCGGATCTACCGCGAGGGGATCAACAGCGAACGCACCCTGGTCGCCGAACACCTGATCGAGCGCTCGCTGCCGCTGCGCCGGGCAATCGAAACCTCGAGCTCCTCAGCGGCGAAGAGCGCCGCCTCGGAACTCCTTCACACCGGCCACATGACGAATCTCAAGGTGATCGCCGGCGGCAGGACGCTGATCGACGTCGGCGGCGCCGCCCTGACACCGCTTCACGGCACCATCAAGGACGGCTCGGGGCGCGCCATCGCCACCTACCAGACCAGTGTCTGGGCCGATCACGGCTTCGCCTCGGAGGCCGCCGGAGTGACCGAAGGGGTGATCAGCGTGCGGTCCGGCTCGCACACCCTCGGCGGGACGCTCTCCCTTCCGGCGGGACCGCTCCCCGACGAAGGGACCATCACCCGCCACGGCGTCAGCTACCAGTACACCTCCTTCGCCGCCAAGGCCTACCCCTCGGGGGACGCCCGCATCTACCTGCTGCGTCCGAGCGCATCGATCTCCCCGCTCTGCGGATCGAGCAACGAGGACACGGTCGTCAACACCGTGAGCCACATCGCCCACGCGATCTACGCCGGCGAGGTCGGCCCGCGAACCAAAGTCCAGATCCGCCGAATCCAGAGCGACACGGGGCTGCTCGAAGCCGTCGCCCGGCGCGACCGGGTTGCCACCAGGGTCGCCGTCGAACGTCTCCTGCACCACCACGTGGTGCGCCTGCGCGTCTTCGCCGCGGGGAAACTGCTGGTCGATGACGGCGGCCCCTATGTGCTCGGCCCCGTCGGAGCGAACCTGCACTTCCACGGCCAGCGGGTGGGCAGCTTCGTCCTGTCGATCCAGGACGACGAGGGCTACCTGCGCCTGACCCGACGCCTGGTGGGGTTGAAGGTCCTGATGTACATGACCCCGACCCCCGGCCACCCGAAGCTCGTCAAGAACAGCCTCGGCCCGAACCCCGGGACCGTTCCGGCCAGCGGCCGCTACACCTACCACGGCGAAACGTTCAGGGTCTACACGCTGAACGCGGCGGCCTTCCCCAGCGGACCGCTGACGGTCCGCGTGCTGATCCCCATTCCCTACTCCTGAGCCGCGGGCGGCCCGGGCCGCCGATCAGGCCGGAGCGAGCGAATCCCGCTTGCCCGAGAGGGTGCTCATCAGCTCGTCGAAGGAAGCCGAGAATTTCTCCACTCCCTCGCGCTCGAGCGTCTCGGTGACGTCGTCATAGTCGACTCCGGCATCCGCCAGGCGCTTGAGAACATCGCGCGCCTCTGCGAGCCCCACCGTCAAGCGCTCGATCGGCTCACCGTGGTCCTGGTAGGCCTTGATCGTGTCCTCGGGCATCGTGTTGACCGTCTGGGGCCCGAGCAGCTCCTCGATGTAGATCGTGTCCTTGTAGTCCGGGTTCTTCGTCGAGGTCGAGGCCCAAAGAACCCGCTCGGGCGTCGCGCCCTTGCCGGCCAGGTATTCCCAGCGCTCGCCCGAGAAGACCTCGAGATAGTGAGCGTAGGCGAGCTTCGCGTTGGCGATCGCCAGCTTGCCCTTCAGCTCATCGACGCCGCCGATCTCATCCAGGCGACGGTCCGTCTCGGTGTCGATCCGCGAGACGAAGAAGCTCGCGACCGAGGCCACCTTCGTCGGATCACCGCCCTCGGCGATCAGGCGCTCGAGGCCGCGGACGTAGGACTCGGCCACCTCGGCGTAGCGGCTCAGCGAGAAGATCAGCGTCACGTTGATCGAATGGCCCTTGGCGATCACATCCTCGATCGCCGCAAGGCCGGGCTTGGTGGCGGGGATCTTGACCATCAGGTTGGGCCGGTCGACCTCTTTGTGCAGCCTGATCGCCTCGCGGTAGGTCTCGAGCGTGTCGTAGGCCAGGCGGGGGTCGACCTCGAGCGAGACGTAGCCGTCGTGGCCCGAGCCGCCGTCCCAGACCGCCCGGAACAGGTCACAGGCGTCTTCGATGTCCTTCTGGGCCAACGCCCAGAAGGTGGCCTCGGTGTCGGCGCCGCCCGCGGCCAGCTCGTTGATCTGCTCGTCGTAGGCGTGCCCCGCCCCCATCGCCTTTTCGAAGATCGTCGGGTTCGATGTGGCGCCGACGACGGAGTAGTCGTCGATCAGCTCCTGCAGGTGGCCGCCGCGAATCGATTCGCGTGAGAGGAAGTCGACCCAGACGCTCTGCCCGAGGGCCGAAAGGCGCTGGAGGGGCGTGTTCGCGTCGGGCATCTCTTCTCCTTAGGGTTGCGAGTCGAGCAGGGCCCGCGCCCGGGCGAGAATACCCGCGGCGTCGAAACCGAGCTCCTCAAGCACAGTAGTACCCGGTGCCGAGGCGCCGAAGCGATCCAGCCCGTGGACGTCGCCGTCGGTGCCGACCCACTTCCACCAGCCGAGCGTGGCGCCGGGCTCGACGGCGAGCCGCTTCGTGGTGGCCCGCGGCAGGACCTCCTCGCGGTACTCCGCCGTCTCCTCCTCGAAGAGCTCGACACAGGGCATTGAGACGACCCGCACGCTCGTTCCCTCGCCGGCCAGCGTGCGCGCGGCGCTCAGCGTCGGCGGCACCTCCGCGCCCGTGGCGATCAGGATCAGGTCGGGATCCCCGGCGGCCGAGTCCCACAGCACGTAGCCGCCGCGCTCGAGCATCGAGGCCGGCGCCACCTCGGAGCGGTCGAGCACCTCGACGTTCTGGCGCGAGAGCAGCATCGCCACCGGCCCATCGGTGCGTTCGAGTGCGACGCGCCAGGCCTCGGCGGTCTCGTTGGGGTCGCCGGGGCGCATCACCCAGAGGTTGGGGATCGCCCGCAGCGAGGCGAAGTGCTCGATCGGCTGGTGGGTCGGTCCGTCCTCGCCGACGCCGATCGAGTCGTGCGTCCAGATCCAAAGGACCGGCAGGCCCATCACCGCCGACAGGCGCACCGACCCGCGCATGTAGTCGGAGAACACAAGGAAGGTCGAGCCGTAGGGCTTGACGATGCCGCCGTGGGCGGCCGTGCCGTTGACGATCCCGCCCATCGCATGCTCGCGGATCCCGAAGGGGAGGTTGCGCCCGGCATGGAC
>CAZFGJ010000053.1:0-17197 GCA_964518445.1 uncultured Solirubrobacteraceae bacterium | reverse complement strand
CGACGAGTGGGGCACGGCGGTCAACGTCCAGCAGATGGTCTTCGGAAACCTGGGCCCGACAAGCGGCAGCGGGGTCGCCTTCTCCCGCGACGAGGTGACCGGCGCCCCGGAGCCATCGGGAGACTTCCTGCCCAACGCTCAGGGCGAGGACGTCGTCTCGGGCCTGCGCACGCCACGGGACATCCGCGAGCTGCGCGAGTGGATGCCCGACGTCGACCGTCAGCTGCGGGAGATCCTGACCCTGCTCGAGCGCCACTACGGCGACATGCAGGACACGGAGTTCACCGTCCAGGACGGGCGCCTCTACATGCTCCAGACTCGCAACGCCAAGCGCCCCGCGCAGGCGGCCGTCCGCTTCGCTGTGGACGCGGTCCAGGAAGGCCTGCTCGACCGCCAGGCCGCCCTGATGACGATCGATCCGGCCTCCCTGGACGCGCTCCTGCATCCCACGTTCGACCCCCACGCCGGATTCCGCGTGATCGCCCGCGGGGTCGCGGCGTCACCGGGCGCCGCCAAGGGCGAAATCGTCCTCACCGCGCAGGAGGCCGTCGCGGCGGGCGAGGAGGGTCGCGACTGCATCCTCGTCCGATCGTTCACCGAGGCCGACGATGTCAGCGGCTTCCACGCGGCACGAGGGATCCTCACCAGCGAGGGCGGCAAGGCGAGCCATGCCGCCCTGGTGGCCCGCGGAATGGGCCGGCCGGCCGTGACGGGCGCCTCGGACGTCCAGATCGACATGGCTTCCGGGGAAGTCCAGATCGGTTCCACCATCCTCCACCGGGGAGACCCGATCGCGATCGACGGCAGCCACGGGACCATCACCACCGACGACGTCCCGTTGGTCGTGCCGGAGGTCTCAGAGCACCTTCAGGTCGTCCTCGGCTGGTGCGACGAGCTGCGCCGGCTCGGAGTCCGCGGGAACGCGGACACCCCCGAGGACGCCACCAGGGCGATCGAGCTTGGGGCCGAAGGCATCGGGCTGTGCCGGACCGAGCACATGTTCCTGGGCGAGCGCCAGCCACTGATGGCGGCCGTGATCATGGCCGCCGACGACGCTTCGCGCGCCGATGCGATCGGAGACCTGGCGCCGCTGCAGGAGGCGGACTTCGAGGAGATCCTGCGGGTTGTCGCCGGACGCCCTTTGACGGTGCGCCTGCTCGACCCGCCGCTGCACGAGTTCCTGCCCCATCCCGAGTCTCTCCCCGACGGATCGCCCGAGCGACGCCGCGTGGAGCAGCTGCAGGAGACCAACCCGATGCTCGGGACGAGGGGCGTGCGGCTGGGGATCCTGTTTCCCGAGCTCTATGAAATGCAGGTCAAGTCCCTGTTCGCCGCCGCCGCGAGGGTTCCCGGCAGCAATATCGAGGTGATGGTCCCGCTGGTCGCATACGAGCGGGAGCTCGAGCTGGTGCGCGCGATGATCACCCGAATCGGTGAGCAGGTGGGTTATTCGGGCTTCACGATCGGCACGATGATCGAGCTTCCCCGGGCCTGCCTGCAGGCAGACAGGATCGCCGCCGATGCCGACTTCTTCTCATTCGGCACCAACGACCTGACCCAGACCGCCCTGGGGTTCAGCCGGGACGACATCGAGGGCCGGGTCCTCGCACGCTACATCGACGTCAAGATCCTCGACCGCTCCCCGTTTGAGACGCTCGACACGCCCGGTGTGGGGCAGCTGATCAGGATGGGCGGCTGGCTGGGCCGCAAGACGCGGCCCGACCTCAAACTGGGTGTCTGCGGGGAGCACGGCGGCGACCCGGACTCGATCGACTTCCTGCACAACTCCGGGATCGACTACGTCTCCTGCTCGCCCTACCGTGTCCCGATCGCACGCGTTGCCGCGGCGCAGGCCGAGATCCGCTCGCGAGGCTAGACCGCTGCGGGCATCCTCGCCTTCGGCCCGAGCAGCTCCGAGCGGGCGAAGGTGAGCTTGACGGCCGGCCTGCAGCCAACCAGCTCGTAGCCCTGCCGGTGCAGGCTTTCAACCAGGCGGCGGGCGTCCTTCACCGTACCCGTGTGGTGGACCTGGGTGGCGAAGATCTTCACACCGAGGCTGCGCAGGTCGAGCATCGGCAGCAGCTCGTACTCGCCCCCCTCGATGTCGAGCTTGAGCAGGTCGATGTGGTCGTCGCCCAGCTCGGCCATCAGCGATTCGAGCGAGCGGCCCGGGACCTCGACGTAGTCCTCGGATTCGTAGAGGCCGGCGGGCGAGACCGAGCGGCTCTGGCTGTCGTGGGTGACCTGCATCCGGATCGGCCCGTCGTGCGGGGCAACGGCAGCTTGATGGGCAGAGAAGTGGCTCTCCCCCGCTCCTTCGCGAACGGCCAGCTCGACGAGGTCGGGGACGGCCTCGATGGCCCTGACGGTGGTGTCGAAGCGCCGTGCCAGCTCGAGGTCGAAGCTGACGTCACCGCCGGCGCCCACCGAGTAGCAGGTCCATGAGGGCTCTATCAACCCGACCGGCATGATCCAGCCGCCGTAGGCGCTGCCGATGTCCTGGAGCCCCGGCGCCGGACGCCTGGCAAGGTGGGAGATCCGGAACTCGAACCACCGTCGCCCGACCGCGCGCCGGATCTTCGCCGGGCGAAGCTTTCGCAGAACGTCCGCGGACGGTGTGCGGCTGTCCAGCGCGATGCCGTGGGTACCCGGTGCGAATGAGTTCATGGGTCCATCGTGGCCCAACTACGCTGTGGGCACAATCAAACATCTGTCCACTCCCGTTTCGGGGCAGAGGATGAGCGCTTAGGATCGTGGACTGCTCAGACAGTCGCGAACGGGCTCACGAAGCGCAGAAACGGCTCGATCTTGAGCTCCGAGCCGGTTGCCTCCATGACGAGCGGGATCGTGTCGAGGCGGCGTCCGTACCGGTGCACCCGCCCCGCCAGCCAGTCCTGGATCGCCGCGACCTCACCCCGTTCCAGATCGCCGTCGCGAGGGCCGATGTCCCGCTCCATCGCCTCCCACAGCTGTGCCGCGATGAGACAGCCGACCGCATAGCTGGGGAAGTAGCCAAAGCTCCCTCCGCCCCAGTGGATGTCCTGCAGGCAGCCGAGCGCATCCGATGGCACCTCGATGCCCAGCAGCCGTTTCACTCCGTCGCGCCAGGCGCCGGGAAGGTCCGCCACGGCCAGATCGCCTTCGATCATGGCCAGCTCCAGTTCGAAGCGAAGGACGATGTGCAGCGGATAGGTCAGCGGGTCGGCCGAGACGCGGATCAGCGACGGTTCGACCGCCACCAGCGCGCGGTGCAGCTCCGCCGGCGCGACGGGGAAACCCGCGTCGGCGAGATCAGCGGCCAAAACCCCCGCGAATGCCGGGTGGCGGGCGACATGGTTCTCCCACAGCTTGCTCTGAGACTCGTGGATCGACATCGAGGTTCCGCTCCCCAGGTTCGTCCGCTGAAGGGCCGGATCCACCTGGCGCTCGTAGAGGGCGTGCCCGTACTCGTGCAGCGAGCTCAGCAGCGACTCGATCCCCCCGTCGTCATATCGGGTGGTGACCCTCGTGTCCAGCGGGCCCATCCATGCGGTGAAGGGGTGCGCCGAGACGTCCACCCGCCAGCTGCTCTCGTCGACGCCGATCCGCTTCAGGGTGGCTGTGACAGCACGTTGCTGAGCTTCGGCCGGAACCGCCGGCTCGTTCACCGGCGCCCGGTCACGGGACTCCTCGACGAGCGCCGAGAGCCGGTCGGAGAGCGAGCCGAACAGCTCGCGCAGATCGCTCGCGCGCAGGCCGAAGTCATAGTCGTCCAGAAGCGCCTGGTAGATCCCGGCGCCCGAGCCGTTCTGGTGGCATTCGCCGTAGGCCCGCGCCAGCTCGATGTTGCGGGCGAGCGCCGGGGCGAACAGGCTGAAGTCGTCCGCCCCCCGGGCCACGCGCCACGCCTCCTGCCCGTCTGCGTGGGCCTCGGAGAGTTCGGCGGCGAGATCCGCCGGCACCCGGCGTGCACGCTCCCAGTCGCGGCGAGCCAGACGGACGATGTCACGGTCGACCTCCTGCAGCTCGACCGCCTCGAGCGAGGAGAGCCATTCGCCGATCTCCTCGGCGGTCGCTCGTTCGTGGGTGATCCGGGCCAGGGTGCCAAGGACATGGCCGCGGCCGGCGGCTCCCTCCCCGGGCATCATCACGAGCTGATCCCACGATGCGAGCATCTCCAGCGAGGCCAGATCCACCAACTCGGCCAGGCGTCTGCGGAGCTTCTCCATGGGCGTCACTCAGGGAAGCCTATGCCCTTCAGTGGCGGCGCCCCGGGCCGGTCAGGCGCCTGCCGCCGCGCCGGCCGGCTGAGCGACCTGGTCGCCCGCACCCGTCTCGCGGCCGCGGATCACGTCGGAGGCCCGCTCGGCCAGGGCGATAACGGGCGCGTTTGTGTTCCCACGGGGCACCGTCGGCATCACCGACGCATCGACGACGCGCAGGCCCTCGATCCCGTTGACCCGGAGCTGCGGGTCGACCACCGCGCCATCGTCGGCTCCCATCCGGCAGGTGCCCACGGGGTGATAGATCGCGAAGGTCGTCTTCGCGACGTGCGCCCTGAGCTCCTCGCGGGAGTCCCCCGCGGGGACGTTGAAGGGCTCCGCGGCATAGGGCGCCATGGCAGGCTGCGCGCAGATGTCCAATGCCCGGCGCAGCCCGGCGATCATGCGATCCATGTCGTCGCCCTGGCTGTAGAAGGCGTTGTGCACGATCGGCTTCGCCGACGGATCGGCCGAGGCCAGCCTGACCGAGCCGCGGCTCTGCTCGGTCAGCAGGCATGGCGAGACCCACACGCCGTGGGCTTCGGGGTCGCTGAGGCCCTCGTTGATGATCTGCACGGGAGCGACGTGGAACTGGATGTCCGGCGCCGGGGCTCCCTCCTCGACGCGGATGAAGCCGCCGGCCTCCGCCAGGTTCGAGGTGAACGGGCCCGTCTGAGTGGCTTCGAACTCCTCCAGCGCCGCCGGCTCGAGTGCCAGCAGCAGGCTCTCGGGCTCGGGGGTCGTCCAGACGAGCTGCGTGGCGGGGTGGTCGGAGAGGTTCGCTCCGACGGCCGGCTGGTCGAGCAGCACCTCGACTTCGCGCATCGTCAGATGTTCGGCCGGGCCGACACCTGAGAGCATCAGCAGCTGGGGCGAGTTGTAGGCGCCGCCGCTGAGAATGACCTCACGCTCGGCCCTGAACTCCTGTGGCTGGCCGAGCTGGCTGGCGAGGACGCCGACGGCACGGTTGCCCTCGAACAGGATCTTCTGCACCTGCATGTAGGGCATCACGGTGAGGTTCGCCCGCTCCATGGCCGGGTGCAGGTAGGCGACTGCCGTGCTGGCGCGCATCCCGCCCCGCTGGGTCACCTGGTAGAGACCGACACCGTCCTGGGCCGCGCCGTTGAAATCGGGGTTGCGTGCCAGTCCGGCCTGTGCGCCGGCGTCGACGAACGCCTGTGAGATCCGGTTGCCCGAGCGGGGTTCTGAGACCGGCAGCGGCCCGCCGGCGCCGTGGAACTCGTCCGACCCCCGCTCGTTGTCCTCCGAGCGGCGGAAGTAGGGCAGCAGATCGTCATATGCCCATCCCTGGACGCCCCATTCGTCATAGTCGAGACTGTTGCCGCGGATGTAGACCATCGCGTTGATCGAGGACGAGCCGCCAAGGACGCGGCCGCGGGGGAGCGTGATGCGGCGGTGATCACAGTGCTCCTCGGGGGCGGAGTGGATGTCCCAGTCGACCTCTGTGGAGCCCAGCTGCAGGTATCCGAGCGGGACGTGGATGTTCTCGTTGGAGTCCGGCGGACCGGCCTCCAGCAGCAGGACCTTCACGTCGGGATCCTCCGTCAGGCGTGCGGCAAGGACGCACCCGGCCGATCCGGCACCGACGATCACATAGTCGTACATCTCTGAAACTCCCCTCTCGCGCGTTTCCCCTACGGCGAAGATACCGCAAGCAGGCGAGCCTGATCAGGCCGGTGAGGGGGCCGGCTCCCCTCCGGCGAGTGGCTGCACGCTGGCAGCCGCGTAGGCCTCGGGCGCGTCGAGCGTCTCGGCCGCCAGCAGTGCCCTGGCGAGGCTCTCGAGCTGCTCGCGGTGATCGCTCAACAGGCTCGTGACCGCGCTGTGGGCCTCCTCGACGATTCGCCGGACCTCTTCGTCGAGCAGTCGCTGGGTGGTCTCCGATGTCTCGCTCGAGCCTGGGAAGAAGGGCCCCTGGCCGTCCGCCGGAAGCACCGCGATCGGGCCGATCGCCTCGCTCATCCCCCAGCGGCCGACCATCTGGCGGGCGATCTGGGTCAGCTGCTGGATGTCCGACTCGGCTCCGGTGGTGATCGAGTCGTAGACGACCTCCTCGGCCACCCGGCCGCCCAGGGCGACCCGGAGCTTTGCCTGAAGGTCCTCCAGGGAGTAGGAGACGCGGTCGCTGTCGGGCGTCGAGAGCGTCACGCCCAGAGCCATCCCCCGGGGGATGATCGAGACCTTGCGCACCGGGTCGGCGCCCGGGGTCAGCATGCCGACCAGCGCGTGGCCGGCCTCGTGGTAGGCGGTCCGCTCGCGGTCGGCCGGCGAGAGCAGGATGCCCCGGGGGGAGCCCAGCATGATCTTCTCGAGGGAGTCGGTGAGGTCGGCCATCTTGACCTTGGCGTGTTCGCGGCGCGCCGCAAGCAGCGCCGCCTCGTTGGCAAGGTTGGCCAGATCGGCTCCGACCATCCCCGGTGTGCTGGCGGCGATCGCGACGAGGTCCACGTCGTCGTCCAGGGGGATCGAGCGGGTGTGAACCCTCAGGATCTCGACCCGGCCGTCCTTGTCGGGCGCCTGCACGGCGACGCGCCGGTCGAAGCGTCCCGGGCGCAGCAGCGCCGAGTCGAGCACATCGGGGCGGTTGGTGGCAGCCAGCACCACGACCGCCTCGGAGCTCTCGAAGCCGTCCATTTCGGTGAGTATCTGGTCGAGTGTCTGCTCGCGCTCGTCGTTCGCTCCGCTCACCGCCACCGAGCCCTGGCGGGAACGGCCGATCGCGTCGAGCTCGTCGATGAAGATGATCGCCGGCTCGGCCTCGCGTGCCTTGGCGAAGAGATCGCGGACCCGTGAGGCGCCGACCCCGACGATCGCCTCGATGAACTCCGATGCCGAGATTGAGAAGAACGCGGCATGAGCCTCCCCGGCAACGGCCCTGGCAAGCAGCGTCTTGCCCGTCCCGGGGGCACCGGAGAGCAGCACGCCGTGTGGCATCCGCCCGCCCAGGCGCCCGTAGCGCTCGGGGGTGCGCAGGAAGTCGACGATCTCTGAGAGCTCGGCCTTGGCCTCGTCGATACCGGCAACGTCGGCGAACGTCACCCGAATCGTCTCCGGGTCGATCCTCCTCGCCTGGGAGCGCCCGAAGCTGCCGAGGGCCCCCATTCCGCCCCCGGCTTTCGCGGCCCGTCGGGCCAGCAGCACGAACAGGCCGACGATCAGCAGAGTCGGACCGAACCCGAGCAGCAGCTCAGCCAGCAGCGACCGGCTTGTGCTGGTCGATTCCGCGTTGATCTCGACCGCCTTTTCCTCCAGCAGGGCCGACAGCGCGGCACCGTTCCAGAAGGTCGGGACCTGTGTGGCGAACAGCTTGGTGGCCGTGGCGTCCTTCGAGCTCGGCGGGTACCGGAGCTTTTCCTTGAAGTGGCCCTGGACGGTGTCGCCCTTCGTGTTGACCGAGCTGACCTTTCCGGCCTTGACCTGTTCGAGGAAATAGGGGCTGAAGGGCACCGTGACGCGCTGTTCGCCGCTTGACGGCTGGAAGAAGAGGACCGACAGCCAGTTGATCGCCAGCAGGGCGATCACGAAGTAGAGAAACGCCGGACGGCGATGAGGCGGCTTACCGGTCGGGGCCTGCTCGGGCATGCCGCGCCCATCGGGCGCCGGCGAGACGTGCCAACCTCGCTTGTCCCGAGGGAGGGGCGGGTGTGCGTCGCCGCGGCTCAGCGGCTCGCGCTCAGGGGGTTCGGGCACCTGTTGGATGCTAGCCCGGCGGCGCACCGGAGGAACGCCCGCGCCCGGCATGCGGGAAGATGGCCTGCAATGCAGGGAACTCAGCATCTCGACGGCAAGGGCTACGAGCGCGAGCTGCTCCGGCTGCAGACGGAGCTCGTCTTCATGCAGGAGTGGCTTGTCAGCACCAACCGGCGCCTCGTGGTCATCTTCGAGGGCCGCGACACCGCGGGCAAGGACGGCGTGATCAAGCGGATCATCGCCTACCTGAACCCGCGCACCTGCCGTGTCGTGGCGCTGCCCACCCCCAATGAGCGCCAGCAGTCCGAGTGGTACTTCCAGCGCTACGCCGCCGAGCTCCCGGCGAAGGGCGAGATGGTCCTGTTCAACCGCAGCTGGTATAACCGCGCCGGCGTCGAGCGGGTCATGGGCTACTGCACGCAGGAGCAGTACGAGGAGTTTCTGCGCTTCACCCCGCAGTTCGAGCAGTCGCTGCAGAACGAAGGGATCACGCTCGTGAAGTACTGGCTCTCGGTCAGCGACTCCGAGCAGGAGCGCCGCTTCCAGAAACGACTGACCGACCCGCTCAAGCGCTGGAAGTTCAGCCCCGTCGATCTGCAGGCCCGGGCTCGCTGGGTCGACTATGCGGAGGCCAAGGACAGGATGTTCGCCCGCACCGACACCGATCACAGCCCCTGGTACGTGGTCGAGGGGGATGACAAGCGCACGGCCAGGCTGAACCTGATGAGCCATCTGCTCTCGCTGTTGCCCTACGAGCACCTCGATCCGCCCAAGCCGGTCAAGCTCCCCCACCGCCAGAAGCGCGAGTACGAGCGACCTCCGCGGGAGGGCCAGCGCGAGGTCCCCCTGCGCTACGAGGTCAGCTGAACGTGACGCGCCTTGCGGGGCTCCTCGCCGCACAGGGGTAGGGTCAGCCCATGGAGCATCACTTCACCGGCCCGCGTTACACGGTCGGGATCGAGGAGGAGCTGATGATCCTCGATGCCGGCACGCTCGACCTGGCCAGCGAGATCGACAGGATCATGGCCGCGGGGCCGGCTTCTGAGCAGATCAAGCCCGAGCTGCTCGAGTCGGTGCTGGAGATCGCGACGCTGCCCTGCAAGACGATTGCCGATGCCGGAGGCGAACTGTCGCAGCTGCGTGCCGAGACGAGCCGCCGCGCGCGTGAGGTCGGCCTCGAGATCGGCGCATCGGGGACACATCCCTTCGCGCGCTGGGAGGACCAGCGGATCGTCAGCGACGACCGCTACCGCGGCCTGATCCGCTCGCTTGGCTTCGTCGCCAGACAGGAGCTGGTGTTCGGCATGCACGTCCACGTGGGCATGGCCGACCCGGAGGAGACGATCGCCGTGGCCAACAACCTCCGCCCGCACGTTCCGCTGCTGATCGCACTCGGCGCCAACTCGCCGCTCTGGCGCGGTGAGCAGACCGGGCTCATGTCCAGCCGCGTGCCGATCTTCAGGGCCTTCCCCAGGGTCGGTCTCCCGCCCCTGTTCGGAGGCTGGGATGACTTCGTCGAACGCGTGGAGATGCTCTCCGAGGCCGGAGTGATCGAGGACTACACCTACCTCTGGTACGACGTGCGACCCCACCCGCGTCTCGGCACGATCGAGATCCGCGCGATGGACAGCCAGACCCGGGTTGAGCACACCCTCGCGCTGGCGGCGCTGGTGCAGTCGCTCGTGCGGCTCCTGACCGAGGAGTTCCAGGCCAGCGGCGAGATACTCGACCCGCCATGGGAGCTGCTGGACGAGAATCGCTGGCTGGCGGCCCGGCACGGCCTCGAGGCCGAGCTGCTCGACCCGCAGACAGGGCAGCGACACAGCGTGCGCGAGCTGACCCAGGATCTGCTGGAGCGACTCGAGCCGCATGCCCGCGAGCTCGGCTGCACAGAGGAGCTGGGCGGCATCTCCGAGGTCCTGCGAGCGGGCAACGGGGCTCTGCGCCAGCAGATGGTCTTCGAGGCCAACCACGATCTCCGTGAGCTGGTGGAGGAGATCGTCGAGCGAACCGCTCCCCCGGCCCCCAACGCCTAGACCGCGGATGCCGGCGCCATTCGTTCACGAGCTGCGCGTGCGCTACGGCGAGTGCGACCCCCAGGGGATCGTCTTCAACGCCAACTACCTGATGTATTTCGACGTCGCTTTCACCGAGCTCTGGAGAGCCGGAGTCGGGCCCTGGCAGGAGATGGTCACCCGCGGGGTCGATGCCGTGGTGGCCAATGCCAACGTGGACTTCCGCTCACCGGCCCGCTTCGACGACGTGCTGCAGTTCGAGGCCCGTGTGACGAGGCTCGGGCGCACGGCGATCACGACCGAGATCGACGTGATGCGCGATGGCGAGCTGCTCGTCGCCGGGCGCCTGCGCCACGTCTGCGTCGCCACCGATACGTGGCTGAAGACCGACATCCCCGACTGGGTTCGAGCGGGCCTGCAGCCGTTCGCGACCGAGGACGCGGACTCGGCGGACCGTCCGCAGCAGGGCTAGCATCCCCTTCGAGGCCGCTCTCAGCCAACTCCCAGGTTTCCCACAGGATTCGCCCACGGGCCCGCGCGACTCTGGGTTCATGGAAACCCAGGATGCAAGGAGAAACCTCTTGACCATGCCGATCGAACAGGAGATCCCCGTGCAGGACGAGACGGCCGGCAGCCGTGTCCTCGTGGTGGACGACGAACCCAACCTCGTCGAGGTCGTCTCGATGGCCCTGCGCTTTCAGGGGTTCAATGTGGAGAGCGCCTCCTCCGGCCGCGAGGCGATCACCGCCGTCGCGGCCTTCAAGCCTCATCTGATCGTCCTCGACGTGATGCTCGGGGACATGGAGGGCTTCGAGGTCGCCCGCAGGCTGGGGGCCCAGCGCTCGGGGGTGCCGATCATCTTCCTGACCGCACGCGACTCGACCGAGGACAAGGTCCGGGGTCTCAGCGGCGGCGGAGACGACTACATGACCAAGCCCTTCAGCCTCGAGGAGCTGCTGGCCAGGATCCGCACGATCCTCCGCCGGACCGGCCAGGCGCAGGCCGACACGGGCGTCCTGCAGTTCGCCGATCTGGAGATGGACGAGGAGTCCCGTGAGGTCAGGCGGGCGGGAGAGATCATCGACCTCACCGCGACCGAGTACCGCCTGCTCCGCTATCTGATGCTCAACCCCCGTCGGGTGATGACTCGAGCACAGCTGCTCGACCACGTCTGGAACTACGACTTCGGAGGCGACGGAAGGGTCCTCGAGACCTATGTGAGCTACCTGCGCAAGAAGCTCGACGCCCACGGACCGTCACTGATCAGAACGGTCCGGGGTGTCGGCTATGGCCTGCAGGCTCCGCCCGCCTGATGCAATCACTGCGGGCTCGCCTGATGATCAGCGTGCTCGCGCTGGCGGGAGCAGGCCTCGTCGCACTTGGAGCGGTGACCTACGCCGAGCAGCGCTCGTTCCTGCTCGGCAGGGTCGATCAGCAGGCCCGTGCCTCGGTCGCGGCGATCTCACAGCGGCTGGACAGCGAGGGTGCCTTCCCGGAGGGCAGCGACCAGCCCTCCTCCGGGCAGCCGGACAACGGGCAGAAGTTCGGCCGAGGGGGACGGGCTCCCTTCGTGGCCATCCCGCCCGGCACCTGGGGCCAGCGCCGTGACGGATCCGGGACACAGGTGGTCGGGAAGGCGTTCCAGTTCAGGTACAGCCCCAGCGAACCCGTTCCCGCCGCGCCCCGTCTGCCCGCGACGGTCCCCGTCGGAAAGGTCTTCACGACCGGCTCGTCCGGGTCATCGGGCCTCCACTACCGCGTCTACGCGCAGCGCGACCCTGAGGACAGCGGAATCACCGTCGTCGCGGTGCCGCTGAGCGACGTCGATCAGACGCTCCACCGCCTTCTGCTCGTCGAGGCGCTGGTGATCGGAGGGGTCCTGATCGCGCTCGGCCTGAGCGCCTGGTTCGTGATCAAACTCGGCCTGCGCCCACTCGACCGCATCGAGGTTACCGCCGGGCAGATCGCCGCCGGCGACCTCTCCCGCCGCGTCAGCCCGGCGACATCGAAGACCGAGGTCGGCCGCCTCGGCCTGGCCCTGAACGCGATGCTCGAGCGCCTCGAGCAGGCCTTCGCGGCCCGCACAGCCAGCGAAGATCGACTGCGCCAGTTCCTCGCCGACGCCTCACACGAGCTGCGCACCCCGCTGGCGTCGATCCGTGGCTATGCCGAGCTGTTCAGGATGGGCGCGACCACCGGTCCGGAGGAGACAGGCACCGCGATGCGGCGGATCGAGGAAGAGTCGAAGCGCATGGGACTGCTGGTCGAGGACCTCCTCACCCTCGCCCGCCAGGAAGAGGAGCCCGACCGCGAGCCTGAGCCGGTAGACCTCGCCGTGCTGGCACGCGACGCCGTGGCGGACGCGAGGGTCACGGCGCCCGAGCGCAGGATCGAGCTGCATGCCGACGGGGCGGCCGTGATCACCGGTGACCCGCCGGGCCTGCGCCAGATCCTGGCCAACCTTCTGCGAAACGCCATCATCCATACACCCGACTCCTCGCCCATCGAGGTCTCGGTGGAGGCGGAGCCCGGGTGGGTGACGCTGGGCGTGAGCGACCATGGCCCGGGGATTCCGGCGGAGGCGCGCAAGCAGCTCTTCGAGCGCTTCTGGCGCAAAGAGGCCGGCCGCGAACGTGGCCGCGGCGGGGCCGGGCTGGGCCTGGCGATCGTCGACGGCGTCGTCTCGGCGCATGGAGGCGGTGTCAGCATCAGCGACACCCCCGGCGGCGGAGCAACGTTCAAGGTGCGCCTGCCGGTGCGACCGCCTGCGCCCGAGACGTCGCAGGAGCAGCCTCTCACGTCTTAGGGCGGGCTTAGGGAAGGGTTAGCGAAGCTTCAGCGACCCCCGCGAGAGTGGAGCCTCCCAATCGCACGGAGGTCGATCCAGATGCGCCGCCAACAGGCAGTACCCCTTCTCGCAAGTCTCATCGGCGGGGTGAGCGCGGCCATCTTCGTCCTCATCGCCCACCCGTTCAACAGCAACACCCAGACACGGCTCATCACAACCGCCTCCGGCGGTCGTGCCTACGCTTCGGTGACGAGCAACCCAAGCTCGACGGCCACGGCGATCTATGCGACCGACGCCCCGGGCGTGGTGTCGATCCGCGCCACCAGCTCGCCGCGGACCGGAGGGTTCGCCCCTGGCGGCGAAGAACAGTCTCCGACCCGCACCGCCACGGGCAGCGGGATAGTCCTGAGCGCCGGCGGCGAGATCCTGACGAACGAGCACGTCGTCGACGGCGCCCGTTCGATCACCGTCTCGCTCGATGGCAGCAGCTCCAAGCGGCGCACCGCAACCCTCGTCGGCGAGAGCCGCTCGCTCGACCTGGCGGTCCTGAGGATCGACTCGACCGGCCTGAAGCTGCACCCGCTGCACCTGGCCGGCTCCTCAACCGTGCAGGTGGGTGATCCGGCCTTTGCGATCGGGAATCCCTACGGCCTCAACTGGACCCTCACCACCGGCGTGATCTCCGCCCTCAACCGCCAGATCAAGGCGCCCGACGGGACGGCCATCGCCCACACGATCCAGACGGACGCGGCGCTGAACCCCGGAAACTCGGGCGGGCCCCTGCTCGATGCGTCGGGTGCGGTGATCGGCGTCAACTCGCAGATCGCCTCTGCCACCACGTCTGTCGCCGGCGAGGCAGGCTCGAGCGGCGTGGGCTTCGCGATCTCCTCCGATGTCGTCAGGAGATACCTGCAGAGCCTCGGCGTCAATGTTTGAGCGCATCCTCATGGTGCACTCAGCAATCTCACAGGATCAGGGGCTTAGATGAGTGTCATGAACCTCCTCTCCAGCGCCCTGACCCTCGTCTCCCAGACCGGGCCTCACCTGTTCTGGATCACCAGCCGGGCGGCCGGGATTGCCGCCCTGATCCTCTCCAGCGCCAGCGTCTGCGTCGGCCTGCTGATGGGACGGCGCTTGAAGGGCGTGAGCGGACCGGACCTGCGCGTCACCCACGAGGCGCTCTCGCTGGCCACCCTCGCTGCACTGGCAGTTCATGGCCTGGCCCTGCTGGGAGACGGCTTCTTGAACCTCAGCCTCACCGACATCTCTGTTCCCTTCGCGAGCGGCTACAAGACGCTCTGGACGAGCACCGGCATCATCGCCTTCTGGGCCCTGGCGGCCTTTGCGCTGTCCTACTACGCACGCCGCTGGGTCGGCGTCAAGCGCTGGCGCAAGCTGCATCGCTTCACCGCGCTCGCCTGGCTGCTGGGAATCGTCCACTCGCTTGGCGAGGGAACCGACGCCGGACAGACCTGGTTCCTCGCGATGACCGCGATCGCTGTCGGTCCGCCACTGATCCTGCTCTGCACCCGCTGGATCAACAGCAGCTCGCCCTCGCCGCGCACAGTCGGAGCGCCCGGCCGATGACCTCTCCTCCCCCACCCACGCCAAGCGCGAACGGAGTGAACATGCAGCCCGATAAGCCCATCACCCCACCCGGCCCCTCTCGTGAGGATCGCGCACTCGAGGGCAGGGCCCTGGCCGATGCGAGACGTGCGCAGATGCGCCGCCGTGCCGGCAGGATCCGGCGAACGATCGCCGCATCCGCGGCCGCCCTGTTCGCCGCAGCCTTCATCGGCGTCTACGTGCAGCTCGCCTCGGGCCACGATCCGGCTCTCGTCGCATCCGCGGCCAAGCGCAGCAGCACCTCGGCGCTCGCGGCTGCAGGCTCGTCCAGCGGCGAATCTGAGACCGGCAGCGGTGAAGAAAGCTCGAGCTTCTCGGCGGAATCCGAAGAAAGCGCTCCGTCCTCCGTCACCACCTCCCAGTCATGAGCGGCGGCGAGGCGGTCGAGCGGTTCGAGTGCTTCGGCGGCACCTGCGCCGTGCTGGTGCAGGGCGACGGGCCAGCGGGCACCGCACAGCAGGCTGCGGCTCTGGCTCGCGAACAGCTGCTCGAGTGGCACGGGCAGTTCTCCCGTTTCATTTCAGACAGCGAGCTCTCGCTGCTGAACCGTGACCCGCGTGCGGCCGTTCCGGTGAGCCCCCTGATGGCGCGGCTGGCCCGCTCGATCGCCGACGCCGGCGACATCACCGGAGGCCTGGTCGACGGAACCCTCGTTGAGCAGATCGAGCGGGCGGGCTACCGCGAGGACCTGGACGGCTCGGTGGAGCTGGCTCGAACTCTCACGCTCGCACCACCGAGGCGCCCGGCGCGGGCCGCCGGGCAGAAGCGATGGCGCGAACTGCAGATCGACCCGGTGACGGGGACGCTCCTGCGCCCCCCGGGGCTGATGCTCGACAGCGGTGGCCTGGCAAAGGGGATGTTCGCCGACGTCCTCGGCGAGTGGCTCTCGGGCCATGCCGGCTTCGCCGTCAACTGCTGCGGTGACCTGCTTGTCGGCGGGACGCGCCGCGCCGCCCGTCCGATCGAGGTCCAGAGCCCCTTCGAAGGCTCGATCCTGCACGTCTTCGAGGAGCACGACGCCGGCGTCGCGACCAGCGGCATCGGCCGCCGCAGCTGGATTGGCGAGGATGGGCTTCCCGCCCACCACCTGCTCGATCCCTCGACGGGCAGCCCGGCCTTCACCGGCATCGTCCAGGCGACGGCTCTGGCGCCCACCGCCCTGATCGCCGAGGCCCGCGCCAAGGCCGCCGTTCTAGCCGGGCCCCTGGCGGCCCGGCGGTGGCTCTCACAGGGCGGAGTGATCGTCCTCGACGACGGCTCCCATCATGTGATCGAGCGTCCCGCGACGGTCACGATCGGGCGCAGTGAGCTTGGCGCGAGGGTGCTTCGCGTGACCGGCTAGGACGAGGCGATGCCGCGCCCCACGGCCCCTCTGCGGCCGCTCGCGGGCTCCGCCATACTCGGGCACGGTGAGAGCTCTCGTTCAGCGGGTCAGCCGGGCCTCGGTCGCTGTAGGCGGAGAGAAGGTCGCCGAGATCGGCCCGGGCCTGCTTGTCCTGCTCGGAATCACCCATGAGGACGACGCCCGCCTGGCCGAGCGGCTTGCCGACAAGGTGCGCGCCCTGCGCATCTTCGCCGACTCCGACGGGAACATGAACGAGGCTCTCGGGGAGCGCGAGATCCTGTGCGTCAGCCAGTTCACCCTCTATGGCGTTGCACGCAAGGGCAATCGGCCGAGCTTCATCGCCGCCGCGCGCGGAGAGCAGGCCGAGCCGCTCTATGAGCTGTTCTGCGAGCGCGCAGGCGCCAGGCGGGGCGTCTTCGGCGCCCACATGGAGGTCGAGCTCGTAAACGACGGCCCCGTGACGCTGCTGCTCGAGGCCTAGCCGGATCCGCCGGGCCGGGAGCGCGCCGCCCAGCGCTCGGCCCAGACGTTCAGCTCGGCAAGAGCCGGAAGCAGACGCCCGCCCTCGGTGCTCAGGCGGTAGCCGTCCCGGACGCGCTCGATCACGCCGGCATCTCTCAGCTCGGCCAGTCGCTGGTTCAGGACGCTCGATGACATCCCGCCGCAGCGCTCCTGCAGAGCCCGGAACGCCAGCGGCCCCTCGCGGAGCTCCCACAGCACCCGCAGCGCCCAGCGTCTGCCCAGCAGGTCCAGCAGGGCCATCACCGGGCGACCGCTGTCGGAGCCGCGCACCGGGAGCCCCGGCGCCGGCGGGATTCGACTTGGCTCGTCCTGCGGCATCATCGAGGTCCGCCTGCGCTTCGGAAACGAAAGCGGTACGATCGGCGCTGTGAAAATCGAAGCACTATGGATCGGAGTGTAATGAACCTTCAAGCGCCCGCCCCACGCCTGGACCCCCTGAGCCCGCCCTACGCTCCCGAGGTCGAGGAGCAGCTCCGGCGATGGATGCCTCCCGGAGCGGCCATCGAGCCGCTCGGCCTGTTCCGGACGATGATGATCCACCAGACCCTCTCCGCCCGGATGCGCCCCCTCGGCGCCGGCATCCTCGGCTCCGGGGCGAGTGTCCCGGCAAGGCTGCGCGAGGTGATGATCGACCGCACCTGCGCCCTGACGGGAGCCGAGTACGAGTGGGGCGTGCACGCGGCGGCCTTCGGAGCCGCCGTTGGGCTGACCGAGGAGCAGCTGAGATCGACCGTCCTGGGATCGCCGGCGGACGGGTGCTGGGAGCCGCTCGAGGCTGCCGTGATGGAGCTGGCCGACGAGTTGCACCAGACCAGCTCCATCTCCCCCGGCCTCTGGGACCGGCTGGCCGATGCTCTCGAGCCGGATCAGGTGATCGAGCTGATCGTCACCGCCGGCTGGTACCACGTGATCGCCTATCTGTGCAACGGAATCGCCATCGACCTCGAGG
>CAZFGJ010000052.1:0-17253 GCA_964518445.1 uncultured Solirubrobacteraceae bacterium | reverse complement strand
GGGCCTGAACCGGCTGCAGGCCTCGTCGATTGCCTCGAGCTCGCCCCTGACAGCGTCCTGCGCCGCGCCGATCGACTCGGGGTTGCTCACCTCGAGGATCGCGGTGCTCGCAAAGGCCTCCCAGCAGACGCGGGCGCTGCTGCGCACCGAACCGCCCATGATCAGGATCCTCCGGAGACGACAGGGGGTTCCGGCGCTTCTTCCTGGACCGGCGCCGGGCTGGGTTCGGTTTCAACCCGGGGTTCTTCGGTTCGCTGTTCTTCGGGCGCTGGTTCTTCAGCCGGTGCGGCTTCTGAGGGTTCGACTTCCTGGGTCGGCGTGGATTCCGGTTCCGGTTCGCGTTCAGAGCTGGTGGACGGGCTTTCAGCCGGCGGCGTGAGCGGCGCGGCCTTCGTCGTCGTGTGGGTGGCCTTCGCCTTCCTGGCCGCTCGCGCGTGGGCGCTCGACGCCTTGGCCTTGGACGTACCGCCGGCGAACGTGTTCGCTGCCGTGTCGGCGAAGATCGCCGTCAGCGCCACGCTGCCGCCGATGATGGCGCGGTTGACCCAGCGCAGCCTGTCGAGGGCGGCGTCGCGCCCCGAGCTCGAATGGCGCAGGTGGAGATGTGAGCGAAGCTTCATTTAGTGACTGAATTCCTGGGCGTGGATCCAGACGGCGTATTCAGGGATAAGGATGATGGCCAGCACCACTCCAAGTACCAGTACCCCCAGCAGCGAGAGACTCCTGCCGGTTGAACCACCCCTGACCTTGGGCGCCGGCCGGATTCCCGCCACATCGATTTTCAACGTGCTGGCCATCCCGGGCAGGTGGCCCAGGACGTGCACGGCGAAGAAGACTCCCCAGACGATGAAGCTCGCCTTGTGCAGGGGCAGCACGGAATCCCGCGCGGACGGCCCCGCCAACAGCAGCCAGATCCCGGTGGCCATCACCGCGACCGTCGACAGGACGACGATCGGCGCGATCAGACGCAGCGGCGTCGCCGGCGGCCCCTTCTCGACATAGGGCCGGTTTCCCGTGTAATAACGGGCGAAACGGTATCCCGTGCTTGCCATCTTCAGCGCCAGCGGTCCCACGAGCACCAGTCCAACGAACAGGTGGATCCACAGGAGCCGGCTCAGGGCGAGGATGGTCAGGCCGATCACGGCCAGGAGAACGATCAGCAGCGCCCCCGTAAGGGAGGTCAGGAGCTCGTTTCCGTCGGCTCCTCCTGTGCGCAGTCTCGATCGGCGAACCGCAGTGCTCTGGGGCTCGTAGGTCGTCGTGGAGGGGCTCGGCATCCAAATGAGTGTCGGCGCGAGCATTAAGCGATCCCTAACCCGAGGATGAGAAACCTCATGTAATGAAATTCCCGCTGTTTGCGACTGCCTGGGGCCCTAACCTTGAATCATCGAGATCTTGGGAACCACCGACCCGACCGTCGATCGCGCCTCAGCCGATGCGCGCGAGACGGCTGAAGCGGATGCGGCCACGATGCAGGAGCTCCGCGTGCTGGTCGTCGAGGACGAGCCGGGCATCCGTGACTTCCTCTCGCGCGGCCTGCACAACGCGGGGTTTCTGACGACCACCGCGGCGGACGGGACGACCGGCGAGCAGCTGGCGCTGGCGGATACCTTCGACGCGATCGTCCTGGACCTGATGCTCCCCGGTCGCAGCGGCATGGAGGTGCTGGCGTCCGTCCGAGAGGCGAAACCCAACGTTCCCGTGATCGTTCTTACCGCCCGGGGACGGGTCGAGGATCGTGTCGGGGCGCTGGAAGCGGGTGCAATCGACTACCTGGTCAAGCCCTTTGCGATGCCCGAGCTCGTGGCGAGGCTGCGTGCGCAGCTGCGCGCATCGGCCAGGGTGTCCGAAACCGTCGTGAGCGGCGCGGGAATCGAAGCCAACCTGGTGACGCGCAGGGTGCTCCGCGAGGGCCATGAGATCAACCTCTCGAGCACCGAGTTCGACCTCGTCCTGTTTCTCCTGCGCCACCGTGGCCGTGTTGTCACCCGTCAGCAGATCCTCAGCTCGGTGTGGGGATACAAACACGACACGGCCACCAACAACGTGGACGTCTACATCGGCTATCTGCGCAAGAAGATGGCCCTGCCCGGCAGCCCGGCACCGATCTTCACGGTCCGGGGGGTCGGCTACCGGCTCGGCGAAGCGGGCTGAGCAGGGGTCATGGGACGGCGGATCGCGTCGCTCGGCCTGCGCTGGCGGATCGCGGCCTGGGCCGTGGTGGTGATCCTGCTCTGCCTCGGCGTCGCCTTCGTGGCCGTCTATCGCGGCACGGGCAGCGAGCTCCGCGGCCAGATCGACAGCGAGATCAGGGGCGACATCAATGACATGCAGCATTCGCTCCGGACCTCGGGCGGCTCCTCGCCCGCAGCTCTCTCGGCGGCCGCCTCGCAGTACGTCCGGAGCCGGCCCTTCAGCTCGTCCTCGACGCTCATGTTCGCGACCGTCCAGGGCCGCGGGACGAGCACCAACCGGCCCGAGCTGTTCAGGGCCGAGAAGCCGGACAATGGGGAGAGCCGCTCTCAGCAGGAACACGAGAACCGCCTGTCACAGCAGCTCCTGGCGGCGCCCGCAGGGTTTTCGACGCTCGCCCTGCCGGACGTCGGGAACCTGCGAGTTCTGACCCGGACGTTCCGGGTGCGCAGCGCCAACGGGTCTTCGACGCCCGTGCGAATCGGGGTCGGCGAGCCGCTGGCGAGCGTCCACCGGGCGCAGGAGGGTGTCGCGCGGGCATTCATCCTGGGTGGCGTGTTGGCCGTGCTCGGCGCTCTGCTGGGCGGGTTGCTGATCGGCACCCGCGCCTCCCGGCCGCTGCGCCGGATGGCGGGAGTCGCCGAACGGGTCGACGCGGGCGACCTGCAGCCGCGGATCCACCCGTCGCCGGGCGTTGCCGCCGAGGTGACCGTGCTGGCGAGCGCGTTCAACCACATGCTCGATCGCCTGACCGCCGCCTTCGCGAGCCAGCGCGAGTTCGTCGCCGATGCCTCCCACGAGCTGCGGACGCCGCTGACGGTGATCCGCGGGCAGGTCGAAGTGCTCGCCGAAACGCCCTCGCCGACCTCCGAGGACGTCCGCCGGGTGGAGCGCCTGCTGCTTGCCGAGGTGACCCGGATCGACCGCCTCGTGGACGATCTGCTGCTCCTGGCGCAGCTGGAACAGTCGGAGTTCCTCCAGGCCGACGAGCTCCCCCTCTCATCCTTCATCTCCGACCTGTGGGAGACGACCACGCTGCTGGCCGAGCGCCACTTCGAGCTGGGCGAGATTCCCTCTGGAACGCTCCTCGCCGACCCCGATCGCCTGGCCCAGGCGCTGCGCAACCTGCTGACCAACGCGATCAAGCACACCTCCGAGGAGGATGGAACCGTTCGCCTCCGCGTCGAGAGGGAGGCCGCCGACCGGCTTCGCTTCGTGGTCGAGGACGATGGACCGGGGATCCCCTTGGAGGAGCGTGAGCGTGTCTTCGACCGTTTCCACAGGACCGATCCGGCGCGCGATCGGGCGTCGGGTGGCGCGGGTCTGGGGCTGGCGATCGTGCAGGCGATCGCGCGTGCACACGGCGGAGCGGTGAGAGCCGAAGAATCGACCCTGGGCGGGGCGCGGCTCGTGATGGTGCTGCCGGGGTTCGCGGCGGATTCGGTGGCGCGGCGCGCCACACCGGCGCGCGCAAGTGGGGAGCGCAGGCCGGAGATCCCCTCCCGCTGAGGGGGCCGCGCGCTAGCCGGAGTCGCTTTGCAGGAGCCCCCGCGCACAGATTCGGGCGCCGGCCGCCGCCATCACGGTTCCGAGGGCCATGAGTGACGCGGCGAGGAGCAACGGAGCCGCCAGGGCGGAGCCTCCCATCCCGGGTAGGCTCCCCTGCAGGACCCAGGGCGCATGGGCGGCAAGTGAGGCCCACCACAGGCAGGCAGCCGCCGTCGCTGTGATCGACGCGACGGCGACGGCGACACATAGCCAGGCCTCGGCTCTCATGACCCGCCGGGAGAGCTCGATCCGCAGGCCGCACGCGACAGCCGCGGCGGTCCAGGCCAGCAGAGTCGCGGCCATCACCCCCGCCCAGGCGAGGAAGGCGACCGAGTAGGCCGCGTCACCGCCGTTGCGCTGGGCATTTGAGAGCCCCTGCGCCCATCCGGCGAGGCAAACCGTCGCGGTGACCGCGACGAGCGTCGTGAAGCAGGCTCTCGCCACCGGCCGCCCGATGCCTGGTCGGCCGCCGGCGCGCAGGAGGCGCATGAGGCTCGGAAGGGCGATCAGGATTCCCGTCGCGAGGAACGCGCAGCCGAGGGCTCCGGCGATGACGAGCACCTCGAACACGGCCGCCGGGAACGCCCTTGCCGAGACGGGCGTGCCGGCTTCCCAATGCTCTGAGAACCGCTGCACCGTGCCACCTCCGAGGACCATCAGGGCCCACGAGACGAGGACCAGCAGCAGAGCGCCGCGGTTTCGCTCCTCTTGGGGCCCGTCGCCCGACAGGCCCCAGCCGCGAAGGCGCTCGCGGAGGCCCGCGCCGGCCAGGTCGATCGTTGTCCTCCAGCCGCCGCTCCCGTCGGCCTCGCTGGCCAGGATCAGGGCCTCGAGCTCGTCGCCGTAGCGCGACCGCCAGGCCGGTGGGTAGAGGCGCATCAGCCACGCGCGCAGACGGGGGTTCATGCCGCCGCCCCGGTCAGGCCCGGGCCCGGCAGAAGGGTCAGTCGAGTGCTTCCCTCGGCCACCACGGCACGCAGCTCCTCGAGCGTTCTGGCCAGTGAGTCGCGCCCGGCCGGGGTCAGGCGGTAGGGGCGAGTCTTGCCGCTCGGCTCGAGAGCCTCGATCAGCCCGCGGTCCTCGAGCCGGCTGATCCCGCCGTAAAGGGTCCCCGGGCCCAGCTTGGTGCCGGCGAAGGCTTCGATGTCCTTGAGCAGGGCGTAGCCGTGCTTCGGCCCGCCGGCCAGGCTGGTCATGATCAGCAGCGCCGCGTCGTTCGGCCGGGCGCCGCCCCGGGGTGAGGAGGTGGTGGTCACGGTCGGCCAGTTTACTACGTCAAACGTAGTAACGCAAGACGTAGTAGTCGGATATCCGCGGAATCTGCGGCTCGGCTATGGTCGGCGGGCTGAAAGTCCGCGCGCGTGAGGAGGCGTGCGCCGTGCGGGCCGAACCGTAAACAACGAAAGGCCCAATTGATGGTCATTGCTTCAAGCTTTCCGCTGCTCGAAGTCTTCTGGTTGATGCTGATCTTCTTCGCGTTCGTCGTCTGGCTCGCGATCCTCTTCACGATCATCGGGGACCTCTTCCGCCGGCACGACACGTCGGGCTTCATGAAGGTCCTCTGGATCATCCTGCTCATTGTGATGCCCTATCTGGGTGTGTTCATTTACCTGATCAGCCAGCACAAGGGGATGACCGAACGCCAGATGGAGCGCCAGAAAGAGGCTGAATCCCAGTTCTCGCAGTACGTCCAGGCCGCGGGTGCGAAGAGCGACCCGACGGAGCAGATCGCCAAGGCCAAGACGCTGCTGGACAGCGGGACGATCAACCAGGCCGAGTTCGACAAGATCAAGCAGCAGGCGCTGGGCGCCTCCTAGGCACCGCACCACGCCCGGCCGGTGACACGACGATGATGATGATGATGATCCCCTCGTGACACCGGCAGGGCGCCGCATCCTGGGGGTCCTTGCGACGGCTCAGTTCCTGATGGTCCTGGACCAGGCCGTCATGAACGTCTCGATCTCTCAGCTGGTCGCCGACTTCCACACGACGGTCACGACGATCCAGGCCGTGATCGCGATGTACTCGCTGGTGATGGCCGTCCTGATGATCCCGGGCGGCAAGATGGGCGACATCCTCGGTCGCAGGCGGGCCTTCACGATCGGGATGTGCATCTACGGCACGGGCTCTCTGATCACGGCCATCTCGGGCAGCGTGGCGGTGTTGATGTTCGGGTGGTCGCTGCTCGAGGGCATCGGCGCGGCACTTGTCCTCCCCGCGCTGGTCGCCCTCACCGCGCGGAGCTTCGAGGGCCCCCAACGGGCGCTCGCCTACGGTGTGCTCGGCGGTGTCTCGGGGGCGGGAATCGCTGTCGGCCCGATCCTCGGCGGCTGGATGACGACCAACCTGTCCTGGCGCTACGTCTTCGCCGGCGAGGTTCTGATCGTCCTTGGGATCCTCGCGTGCATCCGTTTCCTGCCGGAGGTCAAGGGCCGAGCCGGTGCCGTGCTCGACCGGATCGGCGCGCTGCTCTGCGGCTCGGGGCTGGCACTGATCGTGTTCGGCTCGCTGCAGGCCGGAACCTGGGGCTGGCTCCAGCCGCGCGATTCGCCCATCACCCCGTTCGGCTTCTCGCTGACCCCGTTCGTGATCGCCGCGGGTGTGGGGCTGCTCTACGCATTCAGGGAGTGGGCGCGCCACCGGGAGGACGAGGAGAAGGAACCGCTGGTCCATTTCCGCCTGTTCCAGATCCTGAGCCTGCGCGCCGGCCTCTCGACCTTCCTCCTGCAGAACCTGATTCTCATGGGGGTGTTCTTCTCGATCCCCCTGTATCTCCAGATCGTGCAGGGTCTGGACGCCTTCGAGACAGGGGTTCGCATGCTCCCGGTCTCGGTGGCGCTGTTCGTCACTGCGCTCCTGGGCTCGCAACTCTCGAAGCGGATGGCCGCTCGCAGGATCGTCCGAATCGGGCTTGGGCTGCTGTTGGCGGCCTGCCTGATCATCCTCTCGACGATAAAGCCGGAGCTCGAAGGCGTTCCCTTCGCGGTGGGGATGTCGCTCCTGGGAATCGGGATGGGGCTGATCGTCTCCCAGCTCGGCAACGTGGTCCAGTCCTCGATCGGCGAGGACGACCGCAGCGAGGCGGGTGGACTCCAGTTCACCGCCCAGCAGCTCGGTGCCGCCCTGGGCACCGCCGTCATCGGCGCGGTGGTGATCAGCGGGCTTCTGAACGCTTTCGCGGAGAAGGTCCAGAAGAACCCTGAGATCTCCAGCAAGGTCAAGCAGCAGGTCTCGATCAGCCTCGAGGGAAATGTCAGCTTCGTGCCCACCTCGGACGTGGAAGCGGCCGCCAAGAAGGCCGGCCTGGATCAGGCCACCACCGAAGCGATCGTCAGCGACTACGCGGACTCCCAGCTGACCGCGCTGAAGACCGGTCTGCTCGTGGCTGCGCTGCTGGTCTGCGCCGCATTCCCGGCAACCCGCAACCTGCCCCGGGAGGTGGCGCCCTCGCGTGGCCCTCCGGTCGCTGCGTGAGGCTGCGACCGCGGTCCCCGGTAGCTTTGGGCCCGGACGGGGGCGCTCCGCCTCGCGAAAGCCGTCGCGTCCCCAAGTCGGCGTCAAACGGGGGTTCGGATCGAAATGAAGGGTAGGAGCAGGGGCCTGATCGGCGCTCGCATTCTCGTCGTCCTGGCGAGCGTGCTGCTGTTCTTCTCGATCCTCGCGACCTGGATCCGGGCCGAGATCATCGACTCCGACGGATGGACCAGAACGAGCGTGCAGCTGCTGGCCAACGCGAAGATCCGCGAGGCCGTCTCGAACGCCGTCTCCGAACGGATCCTGGTGGCGCTGGATGCTCGCCAGCTCGCCGCCGAAAACCTCCCGCCGGCGCTTCAGCCCCTCGCCGGGCCGCTTTCAACGGCGGCCGCGCAGATCGTGCCTGAGGCGGTCGAACGAGCGCTCTCCTCGCCTCCCGTCCAGGAACTCTGGGGCAACGCGAGTCGCCAGGCCCATGTTCAGGTGATGAAGCTGCTCGACGGCGGCGGAGCCACCCTCACCACCACCGGCGGGGCGGTCGCGATCAACCTCGAAGGGGTGATCGACAAGCTCGGCGCGCGGCTTGGGGTGGGGAGCGATCTGGGCAGCAGAATTCCACCGGGCGACCGGGCGCTGGTCCTGTTCCGCTCGAAGCAGCTGAAGACAGCACAGGAAGGCGTCAAAGCACTCCGAGATCTCAGCTTCATCCTCCCGCTGCTGGTGACGCTGATGTTCATCGGTGCGCTGTGGTTCGCCGCGGGGGCACGAAGGCGCGTGCTCCTGGAGATCGGCGCGGGAGTGATCATCAGCTCGCTCCTGGCGATCGTCCTGCGCCGCTGGATCGAGTCCTACGTCGTCAACAGCCTGGTTCATGACGTGGCGCTGCGCCCGGCGGTGCACGAAGTGATCGCGATCTCGACGTCCGGCTGGTTCAGCCGCGCCGTCTGGCTGCTCCTGACCGGCGTCATCCTGATCTTCGCGGGCTGCCTGGCAGGACCGATGAGGTGGGCCGTCCGGTTCCGCGGCGCGATCGCCGTGCCGCTGGAGGAGCACCCCGCCTGGTTCGCCGGAGGGTTGCTGGTGCTCCTTCTGGGAGTCGCCTCGCTGGCGCCCACCCGGACGCCCGGGCAGATGCTCCCACTGCTGATCGAGCTCGTCCTGGCCGTCGTCGGGCTGCTGGCTCTCCGTCGCCAGATCGCCGCGGAGCAGGCCTCCGAGCGGGTCGCCGCACCACCCCCGAAGGCGGCCTGAGTGAGGCGCCCCGCGGCGCGTCGCAGCAGACGGTGGGCGGGCATTGCGCTCGGGGCGGCTGCACTCGTGGCGGTCTTCGCAATGCTGCTCGGCGGTCTGCGCTTCACCGTCCTCAGCGACAAGCGCTTCAGCGACTCCGTCGCGGCATCGCTCTCAAAGCCGCAGGTGTCCAGGTTCGTCGGGGAGCGAACGGCCACCCAGCTGGTGAACGCCCGCCCTCAACTCCAGGGCCTCGAACCGCTGATCGCCTCGACGATGACCGCCCTCTCCCGCACCCGGCCTGTCCGCGGTGTCGTCCGCCTCGCCGCCAGTCAGTTCCAGCGCATCGTGATCGGTGGCGACCGAAACGCGGCGGCGCTGGTCGTGGCCAACCTGGCCGTCTTCATCACCGAGGCGCTGAAGTCCCTGCGCCCCGAGGTCGCGGCTCGGGTGCCCAGCAACCTTGCGGTCAACATGGCTTCCCTGCAGTCGGGCGGGGCGGCGGCGGCGATCAACGACATCGCCCACACGGCACACCAGCTGCGGGTCGCCTTCTGGATCTCGGTGGGCCTGGCACTGGCATTGCTGGCTGCCTCCATCGCCCTGGCCGAGGATCGTGCCCGGACCGTCCAGCGGGCGGGCTTCGCGTTGGCGCTGGCGGGGATGGTTGCGGCGGGGCTCTTCGCCCTGGCGATCGTCGCTCTGTCGGCCGGGATCGAGGACGCCGACGCGCGGCAGGCGGCCCGAGCGGTTCTGGCGAGCGTGCTCGATCCGGCCATCCGCCTGGATATCGGCATCGCCGTGATCGGTGCGATCGCCGGGGTCTGCGCGCGCAGCGTGATCGAAAAAGAGCGGATCGACCTGCTTGCCCGCCGGGTGACGCTGAGGATGTGGCGGGGCCCTCTCACCCGATCGGTGATGGCCGTTGTGATCGGCGGATATGGGCTCCTGCTGACTCTCAGCCCACTGCTCGCGCTGAAGATCGCGGCGGTGATCATCGGAGTGGGGCTGATGCTGTTCGGCCTCGAACTGCTGGCCCGCTCGCTGGTCGAGTTCGGCTCGGAGATGGACCCCTCGCCCAAGGAGCTCCTCGCGGGCGCCGTCGCGAGGATCGATCGCCGCCGGGCGCTTCGCGCGGCGGCACTGGCCCTCCTGCTGATTGTCGCGGTGGGCTTCATCACGAGCGAAGCGACGCTGGCGCCGGCCGCCCCGACAGATGAGTGCAACGGGATGAAGGTGCTCTGCCAGCGACGCCTGGACCAGGTGGTCTTCCCGGCGACCCACAACTCGATGGGCGCCGCGCAGCAGGGGTTCCTGTTCGCGAACCAGCGGACGGGGATCGACGCTCAGCTCAGTGGCGGCGTGCGGGGGCTGCTGATCGACACCCACCTGGGGGTCAAGACCCCCAAAGGCGTCTACACCGAACTCCCTGAAGATCAGAAGTCGCGCACAAAGCTCGAGGAAACGATCGGGCCGCAGGCAACCCTGACGGCCGAAACGGTTCGCGCGCAGCTGGGCTACCGCGGAGGGGGCTCGTCGGAGGCCTATCTCTGCCATGCCTTCTGCGAGATCGGCGCGACGCTCGCCCTGACCCAGTTCGAAACGATGCGCGACTTCCTCGTGACACATCCCGGGGAGGTGCTGGTTCTCAGCGTCGAGGACGAAGTGCCTCCTCAGTCCTTCGCCGATGTCGTGAAGCGGAGCGGCCTGCTCCCGTTCGTCTGGCAGGGTCCGGTCGACCCGCTCCCCACGCTCGGGAAGATGGTGGAATCAGGGCAGCGGGTCCTCTTCATGGTCGAGCAGGACCCCGGCGGTGTGCCCTGGCTTCACAAGCAGTTCCAGTTGGCCCAGGAGACGCCCTACGACTTCCAGACCACCGGAGAACTGCTCGGCTCCAAGGGCTGCGACCCCTACCGCGGCGGCACGACTCCGCCGCTGTTCCTGATCAACCAGTTCATCGAGGAAGCGACACCCTCGACGACATCGGCGGTCACGCTCAACGACCCCGCGACGCTCGTGGCACACGCCCGCAGGTGCGCGGAGCAGCGCGACCGCATCCCGACCCTGCTGGCCGTCGACCAGTGGCAGATCGGCGATGTGGTGGGGGCGGCTCGAGAGCTCAACGAACATCCGCCGGCGGTCGGTCGCTCCCAGTAGGGCCGTCTGTCGCCCCGCCGTCGCCGGGCGGTTCCCGCCTGCTGTCATGATCCCCGCCGTGGAGCGGCGATCCGGGATCGGACGGTTGACATCCGAAATGGGTAATGACGGCAGCCGCAAGTACGGACTGGTGCTGCTGATCGTCGTCGCGAATGTCCTATTCGTCGCGATCTCCTCGGGCGACGATTGGTCGCGTCTGGTCGGGACGGCTCTGTCCGGCGCGACGGCAATCGCGGCGATTCGTGCCGCGGGCGCAAAAGCGGGTCCCCAGCGGCTCGTCCGCCTGGCCGTCGTGGCTGCGATCATCGGTTCGGGTCTCGTGTTGGCCACGGGTGGCGGCTCGTTCGCCCGCGGGCTGATCGCCCTGGCGAATGCAGGCTTCATCATCTTCTCGCCGCTGGTGATAATCCGGGGCCTGCTCAACCACGTGCTCGAGGAGGGCGTGGACGCGCAGGTGGTGGCGGGGGCACTTGCCATCTACATGATGCTGGGCCTGTTTTTCGCCTTCGTCGTGGCGAGCGTCTCGGAGTTCTCCTCGACCCCCTATTTCGTGCAGCACGCCACCGTGACGGCCTCCGACGAGGTCTACTTCTCCTTCATCACGCTCTCGACTGTCGGCTACGGCGACTACACGCCGGCACTGGGGATCGGAAGGGGGATGGCGATTCTCGAGGGCGTCTCGGGGCAGCTCTACCTGGTCACGGTCGTGGCGCTGCTGATCGGCAACCTGCGCGGACGCATGCGCCGGCCGCCCGCCGGCAAGCCGCCCGAGGAAGCCGAGGTATGAAGGGGCGCCGAGCGCGTCGCTGGTAGGCTCAGGCGCCTTGGAGGGGAGGGGCCTCGGCCCCCGGTGTCCAACTGTCAGTAGGGGAGGTGGGGGCTTTGGCGATCGTGCGGGTCTCGCCGGTTGATGAGGCTTGGCTGCTGCTCGAGTCACGCGACACGCCGATGCACGTGGGCGCGCTGATGGAATTCACCCGCCCGCGGGGAGCGCCGGCCGATTACCTCAAATCGCAGCTCGAGCGTATGCGCGCCTCGCGGACGCTTCCTTCGCCCTGGAACCTGCGCCTCCTGGGTGCCCCGGTCGTCGGGGAGCGCCTCCCGCTGATGCAGACGGTTGCGGACGTCGACCTCGACCTGCACGTGCGCCACTCGGCTCTTCCGGCGCCGGGTGGGCAGCGCGAGCTTGGCGTTCTGGTGTCCCGGCTCCACGGCCACCAACTGGATCTCCACCGGCCGCTGTGGGAGGTTCATGTAATCGAGGGCCTGGAAGAGAACCGCTTCGCGATCTATCTGAAGATCCATCACAGCCTGGTCGATGGCGTCAGCGGCATGCGGCTGCTCCTACGGGCCCTGTCGAGCGATCCGGAGGATCGCGAGACTCCGGCCTTCTGGACGGTGGGGCCCGAGGGGAGCCGCGAGGCGAGCAACGGCGGCGGGCCGCTGGATGGGCTCCTGGGCGCGCTGCGCGGGGGTGCCGCAACAGCTGCTGGACTTGGGCGCACAGCCGTCGAGATGGCGGGGGCGGTGCTCGGCGACGGACCGCTCAGGGCGCCCTTCACGGCGCCCTCCTCGGCGCTGGGGGGAAGCATCGAGGGCCAGCGCCGCTTCGCGACCCAGCAGTACGAGCTCAAGCAGATAAAAACGCTGGCCAAAGCCGGTTCGGCGACGCTCAACGACATCGTCCTGTACCTCTGCAGCACGGCACTCAGGCGCTACCTCTCACAGCATGCCCGGCTGCCCGCGCGCTCGCTGACGGCCAGCATCCCGGTCAGCCTGAGGACCCCCGAGGACAACCGCACAGGGACGGCGATCGGGATCATGATCGCCGACCTCGCGACCAATGTGGCCGACCCGCTCGAACGCCTGGAGGTGATCAAGCGCTCGACTGTCGCCGCCAAGGGGCAGCTGGGAATGCTGCCCCACGAGGCCCTGGCGATGCAGGCGGTGGTGATCAACGCCCCCTACATCCTGGGCCTGCTGGCGGGCCTGGAGGGGCGCGCGCCGATCCCGGGGAGCGTCGCGATATCCAACGTCCCCGGCCCGGCCGACCCGCTGTACTTCAACGGCTCCAGACTCGATGCGATCTATCCCGTGTCGCTGCTGCTGCACGGGACGGCGCTCAACATCACCTGCGTCAGCTACGCCGGAACGCTGAACTTCGGCCTGATCGGCGCGCGGGACACGCTCCCGCACCTCCAGCGCCTGGCGATCTATCTGGGCGAGGCGCTGGATGAACTGACCGAGATCCTGCTCCCGAAAAGGCGGCGGGCCGGCAGCTAGCCTTGTGGCTCAGATGAGCCGCACAGCCGCGAAGCCACCTGTCCCACCGGAGTTTCCGGAGGAGCCGGCCGGCTTCCCGCTGACGGCGCTCGAGCACGATCAGGAGATCCGCGAGGCAGAGCTCTCGGAATGCGATCTCTCGGGCCAGCGCGCCAGGGGAGTCTCGTTCACGGCGTCGCGGCTTGAGGCCGTCGACCTGTCGGGCTCGGACCTGGACCATCTGCGCATCGCCTCGGCCCACCTGCGCAGTTGCAATCTGGCCAATCTCAGGGTGCGCTCGGGCCACCTCTCGAGGGTGCAGATCGAGTCGAGCAGGCTCACCGGCATCGCCCTGGCGGGAGGGGATCTGAGCGACCTCAGGCTTCGCGGCTGCCGGATCGACCTGGCCTCCTTCGGCTCGGCCCGCCTGGAGAGGGTCGTCTTCGAGGACTGCCAGCTCTCGCAGACCGATTTCCTGGAGGCCCGTCTCGATTCGGTCTGCTTCACCGACTGCGATCTCACGGGGGCGGATTTCCGGGGCGCCCGCCTGGGGCGCTGCGAGTTCCGTCGATGCCGCATCGCCGAGCTGCAGGGGGTCGAGAGCCTGCGTGGGGCGGCCTTCGAGTGGCCTGCGATCGTCGAGTTCGCCGGTACCTGGGCGCAGGCGCTCGGCATCAGGGTGCTGCACGAGGACGAGCCGGCCTCCTAGGAGCTTCAACCGTGGCTGCGGCGGAGCTCTTCCCGCCAGGCTCCGCGGGCATGCTCGATGCCGGAGGCGTCGCCGAGCAGCTGTCGCTGCCAGTTGGCGGCCATGCCGAGTGCGTTCAACCGGAAGGCCATCGCCTCGGCGTCGGTCTCACGCGCCAGTTCGCCGGCGGCCATGGCCGTCGTGATGTTCGCCCGCAGGACTCCGAGCCATTCCTCCATCACCCGCGCGACGGCATCGCGCACGGGCCCTGGCCGGCCGTCCATCTCGGCGGAGGCGGAGCAGAGGAAGCAACCTCCTGCAAAGACGTCCGAGTCCAGGTAGTCAAACCAGGCCTCGCCGATCGCCTTCAGCCTGGGGAGGCCCTCAGGGCTGCCGAGCGCCGGGAGGATGACCTGCTCGAACAGGATCCGGCGGGCCGCGTCGAGCGTCTCGAGTTGCAGCTCGAGCTTGGAGCCGAACAGGGCATGGACGGAGCTCTTGTTCGCATCGAGTGCCGCCGCGAGGGCGCCGATGGTGAGGCCTTCGAGGCCGTCGACCGATGCCATCTGGACCGAGCGCTCGAGGATCGCCGCCCGGCTGCGCGAGCCCCGCGCCCGGCGGCCGTCCACAGGTGTGGTGGCAGGGGGGTGGGGAGCATGCACCTCGATTTGGCTCTGGGTGTCGGTTCGCGGCATCGTCCGCCACATTATAGAAATCTATATGGACGATCATCTATATTCCCCTGCCAGCGGTAGACGGCCGTCTCCGCGGCACCCACGAGGAGAGGAGCAGGACGATGCCCAGCCCAGCCGCCACCGAGGACGACCGACTCGAGGACTTCGAGCACCGTGAGATCGAGCTCGAAGGCGTGAGCAAGCTGGTGCACGTCGCCGGAAGCGGGCCGGCGGTGATCGTTATGGCCGAGATGCCGGGTATCAGCCCGCACGTCGCCCGCTTCGCGCGCTGGGTCGTGGAGGGGGGCTTCACCGTCTACATGCCTTCACTGTTCGGCAGCGACGGGGCGCTGCCACGGGCGAAGGAGGGAACCGAGGTGATGAGGCGGGCCTGCATCAGCGCCGAGTTCCGCGCGTTCGCCGGTAAGGGCTCGAGCCCCGTGACCGCCTGGCTGCGCTCGCTCGCTCGGCTTGCACACGAGGAGTGCGGCGGCCCGGGGGTGGGGGCCATCGGAATGTGCTTCACCGGCAACTTCGCACTCACGATGATGCTCGAGAAGTCGATGCTCGCGCCGGTCCTCTCCCAGCCGTCGCTGCCGCTGGACGATCCGGCGGGCCTGGAGATCTCACCCGAGGAGCTGGCCGCGGTGCGCCGGCGCCTGGACGACGAGGACCTCACGGTGATGGCCTACCGCTTCGCCGGCGACAAGTACTGCCGAGCCGAGCGGTTCGCCGCCTACACGCAGGCGCTGGGGGAGAGGTTCGTGGGGCGGGTCCTTCCTGACAGCGCCGCCAACGAGCAGACCACCCCGTTCTTCGAGCACGTCGTCGCGAGCCCCCACAGCGTCGTCACGGCCCACCTGATCGACGAGGCCGGCCAGCCGACGATCGAAGCCCGCGACGAGATCCTGGCGTTCTTCGCCGGGCGCCTGGCTCCGTGAGAGAACCCTCCTCCTGTAGCTTCGTCGCCGATGGAGGAGAACGAAGAGCGGCCGAATCTGATCCTGCTGCTGACCGATCAGCAGCGCCAGCCACAGCACTGGCCGGAGGATCCCGAGTGGCTCGAGAAGCTCGCGCCGAACGACGCCGAGCTTCGCCGGACAGGTGTCAGCTTCACCAGGGCCTTCACGGCCTCGGCCATGTGCTCGCCCAGCCGAGCCTGCCTGATGACAGGGAAACGGCCGTCCCGCCACGGGGTGACGCTGACGATGACCGAGGGCGACCTCTGGCCTGATCGCTCCAATGCGCCCGACGCGCTGCGGGCGGCCGTCAAGATGGCGCGCCGCGGCGAGGTGCCCAGGCGACGGCTCGTGAAGAGCATCGTCCGAAACGCGCTCCGGCTCGGGCCGAAGAGCGGGAACGAGCCGGAACTCCCGCCGGGCATAGCGACCCTGGCGAGCATGCTGAGACGTGAGGGCTACCACGTGGCGATCAAGGGAAAGTGGCACCTGAGCAAGCCCCTCGACGGCCGGCGCTGGGGTCCCGGCGACGCGGAGCGCCTCGAGCGCGACTACGGCTTCGCCGACTGGGAGCCGCCCGACACGGGCGGTGACACGAAAGCCGAGAACTTCGGTGGCGGAGGTGCCGGGCGATCCGGCGAGGGCTGGGACGAGGACTACACGCGCCAGATGGAGGAATGGCTCGGGCGCGAGGATCTGCCCGAACCCTTCTGCCTCGTCTTCTCGCTGGTGAATCCCCACGACGTTCTGGGCTTCCCCGGCTCCTATGCCCGCGGCGGGTATGAGAGGGAGGAGTTCCGAGGTCTCGGCGTGCCCCTGCCGCCGACGCTCGATGAGGACCTGCGCGAGAAGCCGGCCGTGCAGGCGCTGTCGAAGCTGGGCATGGACAACTACCTGGGAGCGCTCCCGGACCGGGAGGCACAACAGGACTACGTCGACTTCTACGCCCACCTGCACCGGGTGGTCGACGAGAAGATCGGCCGTCTCCTGAAGGCTCTGGGCTCACCGGAGGACCCCGGCTCGCTGCGTTCGAGGACGGTGATCCTGCGGACCTACGATCACGGTGAGATGGGCCTCTCCCACGGCGGCCTGCGCCAGAAGATCTTCAACGCCTACGAGGAGACGATCCGTGTCCCGTTCGTGGTCTCCAACCCCCGCATGTTCGAGCAGCCCCGCGAGAGCAGCGCCCTCACCTCGCTGCTGGACGTCGTGCCGACCTTCCTGGGACTGGCGGGCTCCGGCCCCGGCCACGAGCCACTGGACGGCCACGACCTGGGTCCGGTGCTGCGGGGCGAGGCCGAGAGCGTCCAGGACGCTGTCCTGTTCACCTATGACGATCATCAGGCGGGCACGGCGCTGCAGGACGGCGCCGGCCAGCCCAACCGGATTCGCTGCGTACGTGACGAGCGCTGGAAGTACGCCGTCTACCTGGACCCCAAGGTCAGGGCCGCCCCTGAATACGAGATGTACGACCTGCTCGAGGATCCCGAGGAGGCTCAGAACCTCTTGGATCGCATCACCGGCAGGCCCCGCCGGCCGGAGCACGAGCCGGCGCGGGCGCGTCTGGCCGAGCGTCTGGCGGAGCTCTGTCTCGAGAGCGGGACGCTGACTCCGGCGCTCCCCCGCGCCGGCAGGGGACACCGATGACGAGTGCGCGCAAGGAGCGCATGGAACGCCGGGTTCTGCCGGCGCTCGTCGTGCGGCTCTCGCGAATCACGTTTCCCGCTCGGGTGGCAGCGGCGGCACGCAGAGCTCTCGGGCGGCGGGGACGGGTCGAACTGTTCTTCGCCTTCGACGACCCATGTAGCGCGGTGGCCCTGACCGACCTTGCCACGCGCCTGTCGGGTCGCGAGGTGCTGCTGGTGCTGCGTCCGGTGGTGAAACGGGGGATTCCCGGAGACCCCGCCGTCGAGCAGAAGCGCCGCTATGCGATCGACGATGCTCGCCGGATCGCCCGCCGGCTGGGCATGGGCCTGTCGCGGACCGAGCCCCTGGCCGCCCAGGAGACGGCCTTCCTCGCCGAATGGGCCGCCGGTGCGCCTCAAGGCCCCGCCCTACAGCGTTTCTG
>CAZFGJ010000051.1:0-17348 GCA_964518445.1 uncultured Solirubrobacteraceae bacterium | reverse complement strand
GCTCCTTGTCGAGCAGCAGCTCCATCAGCAGGAGGTCGAGCCGCCTGCCCTGCTTGATCGCAACCTCAGGCAGGAGGCCCACCTCGGTGAAGCCGAGCGCCCGGTGGAGGGCTATCGAGGGTTCGTTGCCGCCGTCTATCCCGGCCATCATCGCGTGCATCCCCTGTTCGCGGGCACGTCCGAGGAGGGCGCCGACGAGGGTCCGCCCGATCCCCATCCTCCGACTGTCCCCCCGCACGTGCACGGTCAGCTCGACGGTCTCCCGGTAACCGGCCCATGGCCGAAAGGGGCCGTAGGAGGCGAACCCGAGGATCTCCTCGCCCGAGTGCGCGACCAGCACGGGCATCCCCGCCGCGGCGCGCTCCTCGAACCAGGCCTGACGCGCCCGGGAGGTCTCGGGCACCTCGCTGAAGATCGCGTCGGATGACGCCACGACCTCGTTGTGAATCAGGGTGATCCCCGCGAGGTCCTCCGCGGTGGCGTCTCTCAGGCCCACAGCCGTGTGATCGCCACGGTCGCTCATCCCGGAATGATCCCTCACCGGCACGCGGTCCGGAGCGTGCTCCTAGAAGAGACCTTCGATCCCCGACAGGGCCGCTTTTCCGAGGATGATCTCGAGCATCACGCCGGCGATCCCGATGGCGATGGCGATGAGGACCAACAGGACGTCCTCGAACAGGACCCCCAGTGAGAGCAGGACCACACCGAGAGCCGGGAGCGTGTCGAGACCGGTGAAGGGCGGAGCCAGGAAGGCCCCCACGGTCCCACCCAGGACCAGCAGCCCGAAGACGGGGTTCGAGAGGCGCTGATTGAAGATCACCCTTAGGCGGGGACGGGAGAACCGTTCCAGGAACCGGATCATCTTCATCAGGCCCGAGAGGAAGCGCTGCTGACGATCGCCGGCCAGCTGGAGTTTCCGCCAGCGCTCGGGCAGCCAGACAGTCTTGCGCCCGACGATCAGCTGCAGGGCCAGCAGGGCCGCGATGATCTCGAATACGTGGGTGGCTCCTCCGGTCGGGAGCGGCAGCGCCGGAACACCCAGCAGCAGCACGAAGGGCAGGGCGAAGCTCTTCTCCTCGAAAAGCTCGATCAGGCTGCCCAGCGTCTTCTCGCCGTCGCCGTCGAGCCAGCGCTCGAGCTCGTCACCGACGCTGGGCGGCGCCGGAGTCTGACTCGTCTCCTCGACCTTTGCCATCACTGGACACTAGCCGCCTCAATGCTCTGGAATGTCGGGATGAGACGCGGCACCTACTCGATCGTGGCCCGGGACCCCGGCACGGGCGAGCTTGGAGTGGCGGTCCAGTCGCACTGGTTCTCGGTTGGCGCGGTCGTCGCGTGGGCCCGGCCCGGCGTGGGCGCGGTGGCGACCCAGTCGGTCGCCGAGATCGCCCACGGGCCCAATGCACTGGACCGGATGGAGGAGGGCCTCGACGCACGGGCGGCCATCGACGCGGTCCTGGCCAGCGACGAGCAGGCCCGCTACCGGCAGCTCGGGGCGGTCGACACGAGCGGGCTGGCCGTCAGCCACACCGGAGAGAGCTGCATCCCGTTCGCCGGAGATGCCGGCGGCGAGTCCTTCGCCTGCCAGGCCAACATGATGGGCAACGACACCGTGCCGGCGGCCATGCAGGCGGCATATCGCAGCGCCCAGGGAGATCTGGCCGAGCGGCTGCTGGCGACCCTCGACGCCGCCCAGGCGGCCGGCGGGGATGTGCGCGGCCAGCAGTCCGCGGCACTGCTTGTGGTCCCCGCAGAGGGCGAGCCGTGGCGGACGCGCTTCGACATCCGCGTCGAGGACCACGCCGATCCGCTCGGCGAGCTGCGCCGCCTTGCCCGCCTCGCACGGGCCTACGAGATGGCGGGCCGGGCCGATGAGCTCGCCGCAGAGGGCGAGCACGCCGCCGCCACAGAGCTCTACCTCGGCTCAGCCGAGCTGGCTCCCGAGGCCGACGAGCTGACCTTCTGGGCAGGCCTGGGCCTCGCCGAAGAGGACATCGACCGCGGGGTCGAGCTCGTCCGCCGGGCAGCGGCCGTCAAGGGAAGCTGGCTGACGCTGCTCGAGCGTCTCGACCCCGAGCTGGCACCGAGCGCGGCCGCAGTGGCCGCCGCGCTCCGCCCCGCGCCCTGAGGCGCGGCCCTCAGGCCGTCAGCTCAGCGGCCATCTCGTCGAAGACCGCGACGTAGGCATCCACAGCCTCGTCTGTGTGAGTCACCGACAGCGTCCACTCCTCCTCACGGCCGGGCGTCATGAAGATGCCCCGGTTCATGTTGAACAGCCAGGCCAGTTCGGTGACATCGACGTCCTGGTTGGCCTTGAAGGTTTCATAGTCGACGACCTTCGTGGGTGAGAACGTGACGCAGCCCTTGGCGCCGATTCCGACGGTGTAGCCGGGCAGCCCGTGGCGCTCGATGACACCTTCACAGCCGGCGACGATCCGATCGTTCAGATGATCCATGTGGGCGTACGCCTCAGGCGTGAGGATCTCCTCGAGGCTGGCCCTTGCGGCTGCCATGCAGAGCGGGTTGCCGTTGTAGGTGCCCACCTGGTAGACGGTTCCGTCCTCCACCACCCGCATGACCTCCTCGGTCCCGCCCACGGCGGCCGAGGGAAGTCCGCCTCCGAGCGTCTTCGCCAGCGTGACCATGTCCGGCTTGACGCCGAAGCGCTCCGTCGCGCCGCCGGCGGCGACGGCAAGCCCGGTCTTGACCTCGTCGAAGATCAGGACGATCCCATGACGGCTTGTGATGTCGCGGACTTCCTGCAGGTAGCCGTCCTCAGGGAGAACAACACCGAGGTTCATCATCGCCGCCTCCATGATCACGCAGGCGGGCTTGCGGCCTTCGGCCTCCATCTTTTCGATCCGCCGCTCCATGGCGCCGGCGTCATTGAAGGGAACGGGCACCGTGAGCTCCGCGACGGCTGCGGGAATCCCCGCGCCGTAGGGCAGCGAGGCGTAGTTCTCGCGATCGCCGATCTGGTCGTATTCCACGCCGATCGAGACCATCACGCCGTCGTGGTGGCCGTGGTAGGAGCCGAAGATCTTGACGATCGGCTCGCGGCCGGTGTAGCCGCGGGCGATCCTGATGGCGTCCATGGTGGCCTCCGAGCCGGAGTTCAGGAAGCGCCACTGTTCAAGGCCCCAGCGCCGGCTCAGCTCTTCGGCGACGAGCACGCCGTCCTCGGTGGTCGCGGCGAAGTGAGTCCCCTCGGCGACACGGTCGCTGACGGCCTTGACGATTGCGGGGTGAGCGTGCCCCTGGACCATCGAGCCGAAGCCGTTGTGGAAGTCCCACATGCGGTTGCCGTCGACATCGTGCACGACGGGACCATCGCCGGTGGTCAGGTAGATCGGCCAGGGGTCGCGACCCTGATAGCTGGAGGCGACGCCACCGCTGAGGGACTTGCGGGCCCGCCTATACATCGAGGCGCTTCCCTGGGTGCGCTCGTCGAGCCGCGCCGCTTCGCGCTCGATCAGGCTGCGCACGCGATCACGGTTGAGCTGCACTGTTGCCTCGGCTGACATCTGGTCCTCCAGTCGGTCTCGCCGGCCCGCATGGCCGGCGCGGTTATGCGTCTAGGTTACGCCTACCGGCGCTCCGGACCCGGGCGAACAGCCTGTGCCGGGAGGCAATTTCGTGGCGCTGTCGATCCAGCAGCGGCCCGTTCGTCCTATGGAGGACAACACCGAGAAGGAGGCACGATGAAGTACATGCTGCTTATCCACCAGGGCTCCTCGCCAACTCCCCGCTCACCCGAAGACTGGGAGAAGCTCTCCCCCGAGGAGCAGCAGGCGATCTACACGGAGTACCGGGCGGTCAACGAAACCCCCGGCGTCACACCGGGCCTGGCTCTCGACGAGCCCAGCGCCGGAACGATGGTGAGCGTCACCGATGGTGAGCTGCTCAGGACGGACGGCCCGTTCGCCGAGACCAAGGAGGCCATCGCCGGCTACCTGGTCTTCGAAGGGGACAGCCTCGAGGCGGCGGTCGAGCTCGCCGCAAGGATCCCGGCCGCCCGGCTGGGTGGCTCGATCGAAGTGCGGCCGGTCGTGGAGTGGTGAAGCGGGCGCAGGGTCCCGAGGTTTCTCCCAGGCAACCCTGAGCTTCCCGGGGCAGCGCTCCCAGCCTGGCTGGCGAGCATGCTCGGATGACCACCACAGAGCTCCTCCCTCCCCCCGTCCCGACATCCCTCCCGCCCGTCCCGACCCCGCGGGAACCCGAGCGGCCGAGAACCCCGCCAAGCGAGCGCAGGGCCGAGGAGGCCTGGGCGCGCCCTGCGCTCGTGGCGCTTCTCCTGTTGACCGCTCTGGCCTATCTGTGGGACCTGTCCGCCTCGGGCTACGGGAACTCGTTCTATGCCGCTGCCGTCCAGGCGGGGACAAAGAGCTGGAAGGCCCTCTTCTTCGGCTCGCTCGACGCATCGAACTTCATCACCGTCGACAAGCCGCCGGCCTCGCTCTGGGTGATGGGCATCTCGGGGCGCATTTTCGGCTTCTCCAGCGCGAGCATGCTGATCCCGCAGGCGCTCGAGGGGGTCGCGGCGGTGGCCCTCCTGCATGCGGGCGTGAAGCGCTCCTTCGGCGCCGCCGCAGGCCTGACGGCCGGTGCGGTGTTCGCGTTCACCCCCGTGGCGGCGCTGATGTTCCGCTTCAACAATCCCGACGCACTGCTCGTGCTGATGCTTGTCGCGGGCGCCTACTGCCTCGTCAGAGCACTGGAGCACGCGGGCACCCGCTGGATCCTGGCGGCGGGCGCGGTGATCGGGATCGCCTTCCTGGCGAAGATGATGCAGGCCTTCATCGTCCTGCCCGCCTTCGCGCTGACTTACCTGGTTGCGGCACCGGCGCCGCTGCGCAGACGCCTGATGCAGCTTCTCGCGGGAGGGGCGGCGGTGCTCGTGAGCGCCGGATGGTGGGTCGCGATCGTCGCCCTCTGGCCGGCCGGCTCGCGGCCGATGATCGACGGGTCAGCTGACAACAGCCTCCTCAACCTGATCACCGGCTACAACGGCCTGGGCCGGATCTTCGGCACCGGCGGCCCGGGCGGCGGGGGTGGGGCGAACTTCAGTGGCGCCACCGGACCACTGCGCCTCTTCAACGAACTGATGGGCGGACAGGCATCCTGGCTGCTCCCGGCAGCGCTGCTGGCCCTGGCCGGCGGATTGTGGTCGACGCGCCGCGCCCCGCGCACCGACAGGACCCGGGCGGCGCTCATCCTCTGGGGTGGCTGGCTCCTTGTGACAGCCGTCGTCTTCAGCTTCGGAAAGGGCGTGATCCACACCTACTACACCGTCGCTCTGGCGCCCGCCATCGCCGCGCTTGTGGCGATCGGAATGGCCATGTGCTGGTCGCGGCGCGAGATGCTGAGCGCGAGGCTGATGGCCGCATTGGGCGTGGCGATGAGCGCCGGCTGGGCCTACGTCCTGCTCGGGCGCACGGCGAGCTGGGAGCCGTGGCTGCGCCCCGTGATCCTGATCACCGGAGGACTTGCAGTGCTCGGCCTCCTCGCGGCGCCGGCGCTCGGGAGGGCCGGCAGGCGCGCCGGAGCCTTCGCCATGGTCCTCGCGGCGGTCGCCGTGATGGCGGGCCCGATCGCCTACGCGGCGAACACGATCACCACTCCGCACACGGGCTCGATCGTCTCCGCCGGACCGGCCACCTCCAAATCCGGCTTCGGCGGCGGCGGAACACCTGGCGGAAGCCGGGGAGCCGCGGGCGGGCCGCCCAACGGCGGACAGTTCCCCGGCGGACCGAGCCTGGGGGGTTCGAATGGCGCCAAGCGGCCCGAACCGCCGAAGGACGCCGGCGGGGGCACCACCGCGAGCGCCGCGCTCGTCAGGGCTCTGAAGAGCCACGGCTCGAGCTACCGCTGGGTCGCCGCCACAGCCGGCGCCCAGAGCGCCGCGACGCTGGAGCTCTCCTCGGGAGAGTCGGTGATGGGCATCGGCGGCTTCAACAACGGGGGCGGCAACCTCTCACTGAGCACCTTCGAGAAGTACGTCGAAAAGGGCCAGATCCATTACTACGTCAGCTCGAGCTCCAACGGCGGTGGGCCGGGAGGCGGCGGGACGAGCTCGTCGATCGCCACCTGGGTCAAGGCCCACTTCACGGCCAGGACGATCGGCGGCCAGACGGTCTATGACCTCACCAGCCCCCTCGGCTGAGACCGCCACGGTCCTCCTCTGAGCATTAGGCTCCACGCGCAGTGGGGCCACGCCGAGACCTGAAGGGGTGACATGAAGAGCAGCCTGGAGATCGCCCAGGAGGCAGAGCCGCTGCCGATCGAGACCATCGCCGAGCGGTGCGGCCTCGAGGAGGAGGACTTCGAACCCTACGGGCGCCACAAGGCGAAGATCTCCCTGTCGGTGATCGAGCGCCTGGCGGAGGTCCCCGACGGGAAGCTGATCTGCGTCGCGGGAATGACACCGACCAAGGGCGGCGAGGGAAAGACGACCAGCGCCATCGGCCTGACACAGGGCCTCGGGGCGATCGGCCGCTCGCCCGTGCTGTGTCTGCGCGAGCCCTCGCTGGGCCCGGTCTTCGGGATCAAGGGCGGAGGCGCCGGCGGAGGCCTCACCCAGGTTCTGCCGATGGAGGACCTGAACCTCCACTTCACGGGCGACATCCACGCCGTCGGCTCCGCCAACAACCTCCTGGCGGCGATGCTGGACGCGTCGATCCTTCACGGAAACCCTCACAACATCGACCCTCTCCGAATCGGCTGGCGGAGGGCCCTCGACATGAACGACCGGGCGCTGCGCCAGATCGCGATCGGACTGGGTGGGCGGGCGAACGGCTACCCCCGGGAGAGCGGCTTCGACATCACGGCGGCCTCCGAGGTGATGGCGATCCTTGCCGTCGCCCGCGACCTGCAGGACCTGCGCCGGCGCCTCGGCGCGATCACGGCTGCCCACTCATACGACGGCAAGGCTGTGACTGCCGAGGACCTGGGTGCGGCCGGCCCGATGACGGTTCTGCTGAAGCAGGCTCTGAAGCCCAACCTGATTCAGACGCTCGAGGGCCAGCCCTGTCTGATCCACGCGGGCCCCTTCGCCAACATCGCCCACGGCAACTCCTCGCTGGTGGCGGATCTGATCGGCCTCAAGCTGGGCGACTACGTCGTCACCGAGTCGGGCTTTGGCTCTGACATGGGGATGGAGAAGCTGTTCGACATCGTCTGCCGAGTCGGCGAGCTGCGCCCCAGCGCGGTGGTGCTGGTCGTCACGGTGAGAGCCCTGAAGCACCACGGAGGACTGGAGTACGACCCCAAGAGCGAGCAGGGCGAGGATGCGACCGCCATCGAGGCCGGATTGGCCAACCTCGCCCGCCATCTGGGGATCGTTCGCGAGTTCGGCCTTCCGTGCGTGGTGGCGGTCAACCGCCGCCCGGGTGACACCGACGGCGAGCTCGAGCTGGTGCGCCGGCGAGCCCTCGAGCTGGGCGCCTTCGGGGCCGAGATCAACGAAGGCTTCGAACGTGGCGGCGCGGGCGCTACGGCGCTCGCCGAAGCGGTCGTGGCAGCCTCCGAGCAGCCCAGCGACTTCGGCTTCATCTATGAGGACGGGGATTCGATCGAAGCGAAGATCCGCGCTGTGGCGACCCGGGTCTACGGAGCGAGTGACATCGCTCTCGCGCCGGCGGCACTGCAGCGGATCAACGAGTTCGAAGCGGCCGGGCTCCGGGAGCTTCCAATCTGCATGGCCAAGACTCCGCTGTCGCTCTCGGGCGACGCCACCCTGCTGGGCGCTCCCGAGGGCTTCGTCCTGAACATTCGCGACATCCGCGCCTACACGGGAGCCGGCTGGCTGGTTCCACTCTGCGGCGACATCCAGCAGATGCCCGGCCTCGGGGCCACGCCGGCGGCGCTCAGCGTGGACATCGACTCCGAGGGACGGACCGTCGGGCTGTTCTGAGGGTCAGCCCTGCTCCTCGATCCAGGCGAGGATCGCCTTGGATGGACGGATGACCGTGCCGTCGGCGAGCTTCAGTGCAGGGAGTTTCTCCGCTCCGGTGGCCGCCTTCAGCTCGGCACGGGAGCCTTTGCGTAGGAACGGGATCGGGTTCCCGTGGGCCGCGACGACCTTGTCGTAGGGAATACCCGCCTCCTTGAGAGATTCCTGAACGCGCCTGCAGGGATGGATCTTTGGGCCGCCTTCGTCTCCATGGAGCGATCAGCCTAACCGTCCCCGGCCGGGCTCGGAATATCCATGAGCCTCATGGAGATCGGTGGCCGTCTTCCCTATGGCGAGACCCGGATTCGAACCGGGGACACCACGATTTTCAGTCGTGTGCTCTACCAACTGAGCTATCTCGCCCTGCCGGCCCATCGGGGCCGAGGCCCGATGCTACCGAGTCATCGGCCTGTCAAGGACGTTCCCAGGCTTCGAGATAAGGCAGCGGATCGATCGGGTGCCCGGCGCTGGACTGCCAGCCTCCGACCCAGATCTCGAAGTGCAGGTGGGGCGCCGTGGCGTCCCCTGTCTGCCCGGCCCGGCAGATCTGCTGCCCGGCCGTCACGCCCTGGCCTTCGCTGACAGCGAACGATCCGGCCATGCAGTGGGCGAAGAAGAAGTCCAGGCCGTAGCTGGTGTGCTCGACGACGTAGTAGCCGGCTCCACCTGCCTGGAACGAGGTCGACTCGATCGAGCCGCCCAGGGGCGCCAGGTCGGGCGTCCCTTCGGCAGTGAGGATGTCCTGACCCTGGTGGGTGTGACCGGAGCGGGGAGCGCCGAAGCGGTTTTCGGAGTTGCCGAAGTTGTGTGGTCCCTCGACCGGGAAGACAGCCCCGTCAGCGGCCGTCTGGGCCGGGGTGAGGACGCCCGCTTCGGTGGGCGCGGGAGTGGGCGTGGGTTTGGGGGCCGGGGGGAGCGGCTTCGGCGCGGACTTCACCAGGAGGGTCGCCTCACCTGAGCTGTGGGCGCTGCGGATCAGGTTGCCGTTCTGGTGGTCGTGGGCGCTGACGGTGACGCGATAGCTGCCGGGGCCAAGACGCGCACCGGAGGGCCAGGGCACGTTCAGCCGGCGCGAGGTGTGGACCCAGCCCATGGTTGCCGTGACGACGGTTCGGTGGGTGTGCAGGTCGGTGATCAGGACGCGCATCGAGACCGTCCCGACGCCGCGCTCGATCACCTCGACCGTCACCTTGGGCGGCCGGCCGGTGAGGGCGCTTGACGGGACCTTCAGTTCCGCGACCACCGGGCGGGTGACACTGGTGGAGACACCGAACTCGCTCCCGCCCGAGGATGCGGACGAGGGCGAGGGCGCAGCGGCACCACCCGGTTCACCGGCCGCTGCTGCGCCGGTCGCCGGGAGTAGGAGTGCAGCTGTCGTCAGGGCCCCGAGGGCGACCCCGCGAACGAGTGTCATGCAGTTCTCTCGGCCCGTGGTGCTCTCCTCCCGAGGCGTGCGGGACGAATTGCAACGGCCTCCGGAGCCTACTCCGCCTCGAATTCCTCCACCAGGGCCCTGTAGGTGCGGCCCAGTCCCTCGGCGATCGGCACTTGGGCGCGCCAGCCCAGCTGCTCAGCGGTGTGTGAGGTGTCAAGGCAGCTGTTCTGGAGCTCGCCGGGTCGCAGGTCGGCCAGCTCGGGGGCCGTCTCCTTCCCGGCTACCTCGCCGAGACCGGTCCAGATCCCCATGACATCGGTTTCGACGCCGGTGGCGATGTTGTACGTGCCCGACTTGCCCGAGGCGGCGATCAGGGCCGAGACCACGTCGGAGACGTAGACGTAATCACGGGTGGGCTTGCCGTGGCCGTAGAGTTTGGGCGTCCGGCCGGTGTGGATGTGCTCGGCGAAGATCGCCACGACACCGGCCTCCCCGTGAGGGCTCTGGCGAGGGCCGTAGACGTTGCCCAGGCGACAGACCGCGTGGGGGATCCCCGAGGAGAGCGACCAGGTGTTGACATAGGCCTCGGCGGCCCACTTGGAGGCGCCGTAGGGAGAGAGCGGAGCAGGGATCCAGGTCTCGCGGGTCGGGCGAGGGGCGGCGTCCCCGTAGAGGGCCCCTCCGGTCGAGGTGAAGACGACAGGGGCGCCGCAGCGCCCGGCGGCCTCGACCACGTTGAGGGTGCCGCGGACGTTGACTTCGCAGTCCCGGCCGGGATCCTGAACCGAGGCCACGACGCTGGCCTGGGCGGCGAGGTGGAAGACGGCCTGCGGCTGGAAGTCCTCGAAGGTCTGCTGGAGCGCCGCGAAATCAACGATGTCGATCCGGCGCAGCTCGGCGCCACTCGCCACACGCTCGGCCAGACCCGCTGAGAGGTCGTCGATCACCACGACCTCGCGTCCCTCGGCCAGCAGGGCATCGACAACGTGGGATCCGATGAATCCGGCTCCGCCGGTGACGATCGCGCGATTGCTCACGCGGGGAATCTATACGGAGGCTGTGGAGGCGGTGCCGCTGAGCAGCCCTTCGACGGCTTCGACCGACTCGTCGATCCGCTCGAGGACCCTCATCTCGCGCCGTTCACGCGGCAGGCCGCCGCCCACGGCGGGGCCGCCCAGGACGATCGGCAGGCCGGGGTGGCTGACGCGCAGGTCACGCAGGGCGCGCTCGACCGACTCCGTCTCGGTCGGTTCGGTGGCGCCCAGGACGACAACGTCGGGGGACTGGCTCTCGATCATGGCCAGAAGGCGCTCGGCCGAGAGGTCGGTGTCGAAGATGGTCTGGAACCCGGCGGCGGCGAGCTGGTCATGGACCATCTGCAGCCCCAGCGTGTGGTGGTCACCCTCGACCCCTGCCAGCAGGACCCGCTCGCGGGTCGCCTCGGTGCCGCCGGTCATGTACCGGTAGAGCGTCGCCAGGACACGGCGGACGATCGTCGAGGCGTGCAGCTCGCGTTCGGCTCCCAGGCTGCCCGATTGCGCCAGGACGTCCAGGCGGCGCAGGGCCGGCCCGATCACCTCGGCGTGCAGGGTGGTCGGCGAGATCCCATCCTCGATCGCTGTGGCGATGGCACCCTCGGCCATCTCGGCGTCGCCCCTTTCGAGTGCCGTGGCGAAGGTCTCGAGGGTGCTCTCGACGAGCGCCTCGGGGTCCAGGCGCAGCTGCTCCCGGGCGTCCGGGCCGGAGCGGCCCAGGACTTCCATGAAGGCGTCCAGCAGGACCGGGTCGAAATGCCGTCCCCGCTGTTCGCGCATCATCTGGACCGCCTCCTCGACCGAGAAGGCCTTCCGGTAGACGCGGTCGCTGGTCAGAGCGTCGAAGACGTCGGCCACCGCGACGATGCGCCCCTCGATGGGGATCGCCTCGCCCTTCAGCCCGCGGGGGTAGCCGCTGCCGTCCCACTTCTCCTGGTGGCTCAGGGCGATTGTGGCGGCCATGTCGAGGATCGAGGAGGAGGAGCCGCGCACCAGGCGGTGGCCCTCCTCGGCGTGCGTCTCGACGATCGCCCGCTCCTCGGGGGTGAGCGGGCCGGGCTTCAGAAGGATCGCGTCGGGGATGGCCACCTTGCCGACGTCGTGCAGGGGGGCCGAGTGGCGCAGGCGCTCGCAGAATTCCGCGTCCATGCCGATGTGCTCGGCCAGGAGAACAGAGAAGCGGCCGATCCGCTCGATGTGGGCACCGGTGTCCTCGTCCCTGAACTCGACGGCCATGGAGAGGCGCTGCACCGTCTCGGCCTGTGCGATCTCAAGCTCGGAGAGGGCCCTTTTCAGCTCGCTGGTGCGGCTGTCGATCTCGTCCTCCAGGGCACCCAGGCCTTTCTCGCCCAGCTTCCTGCCGGCACCCACCGCGCCGATCGCCAACACGACGGCGCAGGCCACTCCCGGCAGCGAGATACCTGACAGGGCAAGCCCCGCCGCGCCGGCGAGACCGAGGGCTGCCCATGCAATAAGGCCCACAAGGGGGGAGGTGCCGGAGGGGTCGGTCCCCGACGGGGAGGGACGCCGCTCGGCTGTTCCGCGTCGCTCAGCCATGGGACGGCCCACCCTTGAGGGGCGTCCACGCCCAGGACCCTGCGGCGAGGATCCAGAATCTGGCCCCTGAAAGAGGCTGGCTTGCAATGCACTGTTCACTGAGAACTCTCGCGTCCTTGTCCGGTCCCAGGTTTTCGCGCGTCATTGCCCCGGTCGGCGCCCCTGAGAGCGCGCTTGATTCGGTCAGCCTGCCACTGGACATATGACCGAATCGGCTATTTAGCCTCCGTTCTGAAGCTTGCTGATGTCGATTGCGTTCGCCGGAGCCGTCAGGGTGACCGGCGCATCCCACCGATCGAGGGTCACCTTGCCGCTTTCCTTGCCGCTCTTGGCGATCTGCAGCGGATAGGCCTTGCCGGTCGTGGCGACGTAGAGGGTGCCCCCCTTGGAGGTGTCGTTCAGCGCGATTGCCTTCTGCCCGTTGATCGTCGTGGTCGAGCCCTTGGAGAGGGTCCCGTGGCTGGCCAGGGCGCTGTCGATCAGCTTGCTGAGGTTCGTCAGGGAGGCCAGCGATGCCAGTTCGCCGCTGTTGGCGGGCGCCTTCAGCCAGCGTCCCTGGAGCAGCTGGGCAGCCGCCGCGCCGCCGACGTGTTTGTAGAAGGCGGCGCTTCCGTTGATGTAGACGGAGCCTTCGGTCTGGATCAGGTCGATCGTGAACCCTTCCTGACCGATTTTGCCCTTCCCGCCCTTGCCGGCCAGAAGTTCCATGTCCAGGGTGATCGGCTTGCCTTCGCTGACGATCGAGCCGGAGATGTGGACCGATTTGGCTTCCGAGGCCGCGGTTTTGGTCGCTTCGAGGATCTCTGTGGCGGACTTCGATTCGATGCCGTTGCCGGACGACGACGAGGACGAGCCACAGCCTGCCAGCACGAGTGCGACGGCGAGGATGGCAAGCAGCAGCGCGACGGGGGAAGTCCTTCTCAGATAGCTCATCGGCCAGACTCTAGCCCGCGTCCCAGTCGCCTGTGGTCAGGGGCTAGAGCTGAGCGGTGTCGGTCGGCAGGCCGAACAGGAGGCGTCCGGTGAGCTCCCAGGTCGCGGGCGCGACCATCATGTGCTGGGTGGCAACGTTGGCGTCACGGAAGCGGCGCTGGAGTGGACTGCTCGAATAGATGGAGCTCCCTCCTCCGGCGCGATACATCGCCGTGGCGACGAGGGCGGCCGTCTCCGTCGCGTGGGTCGCGGCCAGCCGCAGGCCTCCTCGCAGCTCGTCAGAGAGGGCCTCTCCCCCCTCGGCAGCCTCCCATGCAGCCTCGATCTGCTCGAGCGCAAGGGACCTGGCTGCACGCAGGGAAGCCTCCGCCCGGGCCAGCTCGGCCTGGACTGTGGAGCGCTCGGCCACCGATCGCGAGCCGGGGGCCGGACGCTTGCCGCCGGCGAGCGAGATTAGGTCATCGATCGCCCCTCTGGCGATGCCCAGAGCCACCGCGGCGATTCCCAGAGCCAGGAGCCCGAACAGCGGAAAGGAGTAGAGAGGGCCCGTCTCGTGCGGGCGGTCGGTGAACAGCGAGACACCCCTCCCCGCCGGAACCGGCTGCTCTGCGGCGGCCACGTCGTGGCTGCCCGTGCCGCAGAGACCCGAGACGCTCCAGGTGTCGATCACCTCGAGGCGCGACTTCTCCATCGCCATGAGCCTGACGTCAGGGCGCTCTCCAGCGAGCAGCTCGGGGCCGTCCTGGCCGTGGACGACGCAGCCGCCCAGCATCCAGTCGCTGTGAGAGATGCCGCTGGCGAAGGACCACCTGCCGTCCACGACGAACCCCTCCTCCGTCCGTCTGGCACGTCCCCGGGGCGCGAAGACGCCTGCCACGACGTTCGCCCCGCCCCAGAAGATCGCATGGGCATCGGCCGCCGGGAGGTAGGCGCCCAGCAGGCTGCTGGTCGAGGCGACCATGGCGCACCACCCCGCCGCGCCGTCCCCGGCGCCCAGAGCCTCGAGAGCGGCAAAGGTCTCGGCCGACGGCGCTTCGGCGCCGCCCAGTGAACGGGGCAGGCAGAGGTGAAAGAGACCCGCCGCCCGAAGCTCCTCGATCAACTCGGGCGGGAGAGCGCGATCACGCTCGGTCCGCTCGGCCTGCTCCCCCGCCAGCGGGGCGATCCTGACGGCCGCCTGCAGGGGGGACTCGACTGCCTCTGAAGCCATGGACGGAGACTAATAGTCTGCCTCGGGTGAACCAGTCCGGCCACCAGGCCGATCGCCTCCAGCTGCGCTCGGAGGACGGGCGCCTGCTCGACGTCGAGCTTTCCGGCCCCGAGGACGGGCAGCCGCTGATCTTCCACACCGGCACCCCCAACTCGGGATCGCTGTTCGAGCCGATGATCGCCATGGGGAGCGAGCGGGGAATACGACACGTCTCCTATGCCAGGCCCGGTTACGGGAGCTCCCAGCGCCAGGCGGGACGTTCGGTGGCGGACTGCGTCGCGGATGTCCTGGCGATCGCCAGCGAGCTGGGCATCGAGCGCTTCATGACCATCGGATGGTCGGGCGGGGGCCCTCACGCCCTGGCCTGTGCGGCGCTGCTCGAGGATCGAACGCTGGCAGCCGCAACCCTTGCCGGAGCGGCGCCCTTCGAGGCGGAGGGTCTGGATTTCCTGGCCGGCATGGGCGAGGACAACCTCGAGGAGTTCGCCGCGGCCGAAGGCGGGGAAGGGCCTCTCCTGCAATACCTCGAGCCGGCGTGTGAGGGGCTCCTGGAAGCCGGCCCGGCAGAGCTGGCCGCCGAGCTGGGCGACGTGCTCTCGGAGGTCGACCTGGCTGCTCTGAGCGGCGACTTCGCCGAGTACCTGTCCAGAGCGATGTCGGGGGCCGTCGCGAACGGCCCCTGGGGCTGGCTCGACGACGACCTTGCCTTCCTCCGCCCCTGGGGCTTCGACCTCGCGGCGATCGATGTTCCCGTGACCGTCTGGCAGGGCGGCGAGGACCGCTTCGTGCCGTTCGCTCACGGCGAGTGGCTGGCCCGGCACGTCTCGGGGGCGCGTCCCCGGCTGTTGGCCGAAGAGGGGCACCTCTCGATCGTGATCGCCTCCTATGGCGCCGTGCTTGACGATCTGCTCGAGCGCGCCGCGGAGGGCTAGACTCGAACACGGCAGGGCAGCCGCACGACCGTGGGAGACGCAGAGGGATGAGAGGCTTGGGCGGGCGCGAGGGCACGTCCGCGAAGATGAAGCGACGCCGCGCGATGCGACGCGGTCGGGGCGCGCTGATCCTTGCTCTGTGCCTGCTGGGATGCTTCACGGCCAGTGCAGGCGCCGTCATCCTTCGCCTCCCCGACGGTCCGCTGAGCTACCTGCCGGCACACGCAGGCAAGGCCCTGAGCGCGAAGAGCTCCAAAGTCCCGGTGACCTACCACGGGGGCCCGGTGATGAGCTCGAACTCGAACTACACGATCTACTGGTCCCCGGCCGGCCCCTCGGCCTACCCGGCCGGCTATGAGACAGGCGTCAACAGGTACCTGGAAGACCTGGCTCATGACAGCGGCGGCCTGCAGAACACCGACTCGGTGCTCGTTCAGTACAGCAACGCCAACTACAACTCGCAGTTCGCGGGCACCCTGTCCGACACCGACCCCTATCCGGCCAACGGCTGCGCGGCAGCGGCAATCTGCTTGACCGACCAGCAGCTCCGCGCCGAGATCTCGAGCTTCGTCGAAGCGCACAAACTCCCGACGGACCTTCAGCACGAGTACTTCCTGCTCACACCGGCAGGGGTTGAAAGCTGTCTTCAGGCCAATGAAAAGTCCTGCTCGGATGGCACCACCCACCCCGGGTTCTGCGCCTACCACGGCTTCGTCCCGGTGGGCAAAGGCGTGATCGTCTACGCGAACATCCCGTACCTGGCGGGCCTTGCCTGCAACCCCGGTGAACAGCTCCCCAACGGCAACCCCTCCGACGCGGCCATCGCCGGCGGCCTGGCCCACGAGCACAGCGAGTCGGTGACCGACCCCGAACTGAACGCCTGGTACGACAGCAAGGGCCAAGAGGTCGCCGACAAGTGCAGGACCGGCAAGGCAAAGACCGAATTCGGTGAACCGCTCGGGAAAGCCCCCGACGGGGCCGACTACAACCAGGTCATCAACGGGGACCTCTACTGGTTCCAGCAGGAGTGGAGCAACGAACTTGCCGGCTGCTCGCAGCGCGTCGCGGAACTGCCCGTCCTGACGAAGCTGGCGCCCAAGAAAGGGCCGCTCCCCGGCGGCACGACGGTGACCATCACGGGGACAGGGTTCGCCGCAGGAGCGGTGGTCGACTTCGGCGAAGCGCAGGCCACGGGGGTCGTGGTCAACTCGACCAAGACGATCACCGCCGTGTCCCCCGCCCACTCAGCCGGAACGGTTGACGTGACGGTCACGACCGGTTCGGGGACGAGCGCGATCACCAAGAAGGACCACTACAAGTACAAGTAGCGCTGGTCGCGGGGATCGCCCCGCGACGGTTCATCCGCCCGGCGGTTCGGCCTTCTTTTCTTCCCGTCGGCGCTGACGTTCTTCGCGGCCCTGCTGACGTTCCGCTTCGGTCTTGGGAGGGCGCGAGGCCTGTTCGGGTTTCCGTTCCTTGCGGGCCATGACCCGTTCTTCCTTCGTCTTGGGCGGCCGCGAGCCGACCGAGGCGGCGCGTTCTTCATGAGCCCGAAGCCGTTCTTCTTCGGTCTTGCTCACCCTGGGCTGCTGCGTCGCCCTGCGTTCCTCGCGAATCCGCTGACGTTCGGCCACGGTCTGCGCCTTCGCGCCAAGGCCCCGTTCTTCGAGTTGGCGGCGGTGTTCTTCTTCGGCCCGGCGCTGTTTTTCGTCGCCACGGCTTTCGCGTTCTTCACTGCGCTGGCGGCGTTCGGCCTCGTTCTTGACCGTCCGCGTCGCGGACTGGGAGCCCGGAGCGCCGCCGGCTTCGCCTTCCCCGTTGCGCGGCGCCCTGCCGCCCTGCGCCGGGCCGCCCCCTCGAGTCGTGGCGAGCCCGGTGCCGGAGCCGGTGTGGGCCGAATCCGCGAGGAGGGAACCTTCTGCCCCCACCGAGCCCGGTGCCCATCCCCGGTGGGCGGCCGTCGCCGCGGATGAGGCACGAGAGGCTCCGGCGGGGGTCGCGGGCGAGATCAGCACCGATGCCCCCGCACCCGCTCCGGCACCGAGACAGGCGACGCCGGCGGCGACCTTCAGGACGAGTGCTTTGAGACCGCCCCCGGCCACCTCGACTGCGCCTGCGGCGACCGAACCTCCCACGGCCGCCCCGCCGGCGTAACCGCCCGGGTCGACCGATGCGCCGATCCCCATGGCGTCCTCGAGGGCCCGGTACTTCAGCATCAGGGACGGGACCAGCGGCAGCAGGACCCCCAGGTGGCGACGCTGGCTGGCCACCCCGTCGGCGTAGAGCCTGCAGTCGTCGCAGGAGCGAAGGTGGCGGCGCAGGCGGCTCCTGAGCAGCGCCGCGCCTTTGGCCGCCG
>CAZFGJ010000050.1:0-17603 GCA_964518445.1 uncultured Solirubrobacteraceae bacterium | reverse complement strand
ATCGATTTCGCTCTCCAGCCGGCCCAGGCGCGAGAGCAGCAGCGCCGAGCGGGGCTCGTCCAGGCGGTAGTTGTAGCCCAGCCCGGTGACGTCGTACGTGTCGGTCTTGCCACTGTGGCGCTCCCAGGTGCCGCTGGTCATGGTGTGTGAGCGGTGGGCCCGCACGGTCGCCGCGACCTCGTCGGAGTCGGTGCACAGAAGGCCGCCCTCACCGACGGAGAAGACCTTGTTGGAGAAGAAGCTGAAGGCGCCCGCCAGTCCCCAGGTGCCAAGTTTGCGCCCGCCCAGTGTCGCGCTGGGGGCGTGCGCCACATCCTCGATCAGGGCGATCCCCCGCTCGTCGCAGATCTCCTTGAGCCGGTCGGCAGCTGCCGCGTAGCCGGCGAAGTGCACAACGCAGACGGCCTTCGTCCGCGGTGTGATGCGCCCGATCACATCATCCGGGTCCAGCATCGGGTGCTCACGCGAGACGATCTCGCCGAAGACCGGGGTGGCGCCGCAGTAGATCACCGCTGCCGCCGTGGCGGCGAACGTGTAGGACGGGACGATCACCTCGTCGCCGGGCCCCACGCCCGCGGCCAGATAGGCCAGGTGGAGCGCCGCGGTGCAGCTCGAGACGGCGATCGCATGCTTCGCGCCGAGGTGGGCGGCGAAGGCCTCCTCGAAAGCCGCGGTCTTGGGTCCCATCGTCAGCCAGCCCGAGCGGAGCGTCTCGGCCACCGCCTCGAGGTCCTGAGGCTGAAGCTCCAGGTCGAACAGCGGCAGCTCGGGAAAGGTCTCGGTCGTCTTCATCACCGGGCCGGCGCTCAGGGGATGTTCTTGTAACGGCCGTCGAACGGGTCGCCGAAGGCTTCGGCGTCGAGCGCGGCGAGGATCTCGCCGATCCCGTCGGGCACCGTCATCAGGGTCTCGAAGCCGAGCTCGGCCCGGATCTTGTCGAAGCTGACCTTGTAGTCGCGGGGATCCTCGTCGCGGCGGACATAGGAGACCTTGCCGCGGTCGACCTGCTTGCCGATCTCCTCGACCAGGTCGAGCTTGCGGTAGTTCTCGCCGGAGCGCCCCGCGTTGAAGACCTGTCCCCCGACCTGCTCGGTCGGAGCCTCGAGCACCGTGCGAACCGCACGTCCGGCATCGCGGACATGGATGTAGGGACGCCAGAACTGCTCGCCGAACACTTCCAGGTCGCGGTCGGCCCACAGTTCGCGGGTGAACTCGTTGACGGTCAGATCGAAGCGCATCCGCCGGCCCACCCCGTAGACGGTCGCGAACCGCAGGCAGGTCGGCTTCAGCCCGTTCTCGACCGCCCCGCCCAGGATCAGCTTCTCCATGCCGACCTTCTGTTCGGCGTAGAGGGAGACCGGTCGCAGCTCTCCGTCCTCGGTGATCGGGATCGTCGGGTCGGCCATGCGCCCGTAGTTCGAGCAGGTCGAGGCGAAGACAAGGCGCTCGACGCCCATCTTCGATGCGTCGGCCACAAGGCCCTCGGTCGCCGCGACGTTGACCTCGTGGGAGAGCGCCGGGTCGATCGCGCATGCCGGGTCGCCGACGATCGCGGCGAGGTGCACCACGCCGTCGGCGCCGGTCAGTGCCTGGGCCCTGGCGTCGGCGTCGCGGATGTCACCGCGAACGACGGTCACGCCCGCGGCCTCCTGCTCGGCGGCGATGTCCTCCTGGCCGTGGAGCAGCGAGTCGAGCACCCGGACGTCATGTCCGGTGTCGAGCAGCTCGCGCACGAGCAGCGCCCCGATGTATCCGCTGCCGCCCGTCACCAAAGTCGTTCTCGCCACGTGATTCTCCTGTCCTGAATGTCGGCCTGGGTTGCTCGATGCCCGGGGTCCGGGCATCTCCGAGGAAGCTGGAGACCCGCTGCGCCGCACAGCACCTCAATCGTAGTAGCGCTATCGGCAGGCGCCCCGGCGCGCTTGAGGTTGGGCCCCGCCTGCGCCGATGTAATGCTCGATGGCCCTTCCGGGACCCCATGCGAGCAGGGATAGAGTGCCCCGGACCCGAACGGATCTACGCGTGATGCCGAGCACAGCAAGCACCGCAACCAGGCAGCGCGCCGCACGGGACATCCTCGTGCAGATCGTCGCGCGGGTTTTCAACCTCGCCCTCGGCGTCATCGTCACGGGCCTCGTCGCGCGGACCCTTGGGACGACGCTCTACGGAGAATGGTCGACGATCTTCGTGATCCTCGGCCTGGTCGGCTACTTCTCGAGCTTCGGGATGGAAAAAGTCGTGATCCGCGAAGTGGCGGCGAACCCGGAGCTCGAGCACGAGTGGTTCGGAGCGATGATGTTCGTGCGCTTCAGCCTGCTGATCCCGGTGATGATCGCCTCGGTTCTGGCAATCGTCCTGCTGCAGCGCAGCCATCAGATGCTCGTCGCGGGATTGATCCTCACGGCGACGATGCCCTTCGACGGCGTCGGCGTGCTGCAGCTCGTCTTCCAGCTCCGTGTGGACAACCGTGTCCCGATGCTCGTCCTCACGCTGCGAAGCGTCCTGTGGGCGGCGGCCGTCGCCCTTATCTACTTTGGCGGGGGAGGGATGGTCGAGCTGGCGATCGCGATGGCGGCCACCAACGCGCTGGCCGCGATCGTTCAGGCGGTCGCGGCGACGCGTGCGATGGATCGCTGGCCGCGCCCGTCCCGAAAGCACCTGCGCGGGCTCGTCATGGTTGGGGTCCCCCTCGGCGTGGCGGGCGTCCTGATCATGGCCTACGCCCGCATCGACCAGCTGATCGTCTTCCAGTCGGCAGGCAGTCATGCCGCCGGCCTCTACGGCGCCGTCTACGGAATCCTCGACCAGGCTCATTTCGTGCCGATCTCGATCCTCACGACCCTGACGCCCATAATCGCCGCCTCCTGGCCGCGCGACCCGGGGCGGATGTTCAGGACGGTCAGGCTGGCCGCCGAGATGATGGCCATCGGGTCGCTCGGAGCGCTGGCCTTCGCCATTGCGGCGGCCGAACCGGTCGTCCGGCTCATCTTCGGCGCGGAATTCGCCGAAGCGGCCCCGGCCCTGCCGATCCTCGGGGGCGCGTTCGTGTTCATCTGCTTCGGCTACCTCAACGGGAGCCTGATGACGGTGCTCGGCCTGCAGGGGAGGCTGTTGAGGATCAGCATTGCGGCACTCGTCGTGAACCTCGCGGGAAACCTGATCCTGGTGCCCACCTACGGCTTTCTCGCCGCGGCCTGGATGACGCTGGCGACGGAGCTGCTCGTCTTCGGGCTCAGCCTCTGGGTGATCCTTGCGAACCTGAAACCCAAGAGCCTGGATGTCAGCAGGGGACTCCGGACGTTGCTCGCGGCGGGGCTGCTGTGCGGGGCGCTTACAGCATTGGATTCCGCCGGTGCGGGCCTTGCGATCCTGGTGCCCGCCGCGTGCGTCCTCTACCCCGCTTTGCTCATCGGGCTCCGTGCGTTTGACCCGCGCGAACTGTTGGTGGTGGTGCGGCGGCGGGTATCGAGCTGATCGGCGAGAGCGGTCTCGAACGTCGAGGTCATGGTGGCGAACTGCCGGCGTGCGTCGTAGTGCCGCTCCGCACGGGCGCGCCCGGCGGCGGCCGTCGCATCCCGGCGGGCGCCATCGTCGATCAGGCTCGCGAGCGCCTCGCCGATCGCTCTCGGCTGCCCGGGGGAGACCAGCAGGCCGGCGTCACCGTCGCCGAGTAGATCGGGAATCCCCCCAACAGAGCTGGCGATGATCGCGGTGCCGCAGGCCATCGCCTCGAGGACAGCCCAGGGCGCAGCATCGCCGTGGCTGGGCAGGCAGAAGATGTCGGCCTGCTGGTGAAGGCGCAGGAGACGCTCATCCGACGGACCGAGGCGGTGGACCCGCAGTCCGGGCCGCTCGGCGACGTCAGCCGGGGTGACGACGTCCAGCTCGACCGTGTCGCCGAGCCGGCCCTCCAGGGCCTTGAGCAGGTCGGCGCCGCCCTTCTCCGCAAAACGCCCGCCGACGAAGAGGATTCTCGGTCGCTCGCGCGGCTCGCGTGGCGCCGGTCGATAGCGAGCCACGTCGATCCCCGGGTGGTGGGAGATGACGCGCGCGCCGGGTGCCTCCGCGGCCGCCGCGCGCTGCGCCCATGGCGTCCATGCGAGGACGATCGACGCCCTTTCGAGAGACCTCCGCTCGAGCGCCCGGCTGGGGCGGATCGCCGCGGGGGCCAGTCGATGAGTCTCCTTCCATGCCGGCATGGCGGCCCAGTCGGCGATCGTGGTGTCCATCGAGATCGCGACCGGCTGGTTCGTCATCAAACGCCTCATCCCGAGCGAGACCGCCTGGGTGTGGAGCAGAACGACGTCGGCCGGCGTCGAGCTCAAGGCCTTCCGCAGAGCCAACTCCGCCCGGCGGGACTGCACCACGTGCCAACGGAGCTGTGGAAGGTCAAGTCTCCGCTCGCGCAGGAGCGGCACGGGGCGGCTGGCGAGGGCATTCGCCCAACGCCCCATAGGTGCCATCGTCGTGAAGGTCACCTCTATCCCTGTGCCGGCCTGTCCTGCCCGGAGGGCGTGCTCCAGCTGGCCTTGACCCATGACGTGGCTTCCGAGGTTCCCCTCGTTGAAGGCAAGAACCCTCATGCAGAGGCGGGAGGGGAATCGTCCTGCGGCCGAAGCCAGCCCGAGGGCAAGGCTCGATGCTCCCAGCCGCCAGGGCGGTTCGGGTCCTCAAGACCGGGCGGGTCTTCCAGAATCGCGCTCTCGTGGATCGAAGCGAGGGCCAGGTGAAGCGGCTCGTGGCCGTCGTGAGCAGTCGAATCGATCGGCGTGCCGAAGCGCAGCCCCCCGCGGTGACCGCTGCGATGTATGTGCATGGGCACCACAAGCGCGCCCGTCATCCAGGCCAAGCGGGCGCTGCCGCTGGCGAGCATCACCGGCTTACCGAGAAAGCTCGTACGAGTCCCACCGGGCATATCGAAGAACAGCTTGACCAGTCTGCCCTCCTCGAGGAGGACCCTGATGACGTCGAACGCGCCGGTCGTGGAGATGAGGTGCTCTCCCCGGGCCGCGATCTCGCGGATCCAGCGGTCCACCCGGCGGCCCCAGTATCCGGCGGCAGGTGGCTCGAGAAGCCATGGGCCGGTCGTCGAGTAGAGCTCGACGCCCAGCGAGCAGATGCCTGTTGCACCAAGGAAGAACGGGCCGAGATGACAGCAGCTGATCATCACGCCGCGGCCCGTGGCGATCGCGCTGAACAGGTTCTCGCGCGACTCCTCGTCAATCGCCGGGGGCGGCCATGGGCGCCAGTAGAGGGCCTCATGTATCTCGATCTCGATCAGTCGGCGACGTGTCAGCTCGTCGACCTCGTCGGCCCGCCTGGTGCCGGCCACAATCGCCTGGGTCGCTGCAAGGGCCGCGTGGTATGGCTCGGACTGTGCTCGCCAGTTCGCGAGACCCCTGCGTTCAGCAAGCGCAAGGGTCAGGGCGGGGGGGATCAGCCTGTGGGCCTCGGGGCGCGTCCGCAGACGCAGCATCGGGCTGGCGGCGGGTCGCGGGTGGACCGGCACGGGCGCTCGGGCCCGCGCCAGCGCGGCTGTCAGGTCCTCGCTCTGATCCGGTTGCATGCCCTTAGTTTGAGACCTCCCGGCTAAGCTCGTGACTCCTTGCGCATCCTGATCCTCTCGAATCTCTATCCGCCGGTCGTTCGAGGGGGCTACGAGGTCGAGTGCTCGGGCGTCGCCCAGCGGCTGGCCCGGCACAACGACATCCTCGTTCTGACCAGCGATCTGGAACTGTCCGCCTCCGGGCCGGCGGATCCTGGGGTGAGGCGCGAGCTGAGCTTCCTGACGCCTGACTCCCGTGGCGCCCTGCGTGCTCCCCGCGCCGCGCTGGCGGCTGTCGCGGCGGCCCGCAGGGCTTTGCAGTGGCGTCCCGACATCGTCTACTGCTGGAACCCCTCGAACGTGCCGCAGGCGGCGCTGCGGGTGCTCGCGGACGCCGGCCTGCCGATCGCCTTCCGGGTCTGCGACCACTCGCTGGGTGGCCTGTTCGTAGAGGACCAGTTCATGCGCGAGCTGCTCCCGGCCCCAAGGAATCCCGCGCGCGGCGCATGGAGCATGGGCTGCCGGGGACTCAATCTCCTTCCGGCGCTGCGGCTCGAGCCCGAGGCTCCGCTGAGGGCTGCGATCTCCTGGAACTCCGAGTTCATCCGCTCGGCCGTCAGTCCGCCCGCATTTCTCGAACCGGTCCTCGAGCGGGTCGGGCACTCGGTGCCGCGTCACGGCGCGATCTACGAGGCTGTCCGCCGCGAACCAGCGGCAGAGCCGGAGATCGTCTTCCTCGGCCGGGTGACCCCCTACAAGGGCCTGGAGGTGGCGATCAGGGCGCTGGCGCTGCTGGGGAACGATCGCGGGATTGCGGCGACGCTCGTCGTGATCGGACCCGAGGACCCCGACCACGGCGCCGAGATGAGGGCGCTCTCCTCCCGGCTGGGGGTGGGCGGCTCGGTCCGGTGGTTGGGCCAGCGGACGCCCGAGCAGGCGGCGGCTGAGCTCGCCCGGGCACATGCGCTGATCGTCCCGTCCCTGTGGGAAGAGCCCTTCCCTCTGGTGACCATCGAGGGTGCGCTTGCGGGAGTCCCGCTGGTGGCGGCCGACGTCGGCGGGATCGGCGAGGGGATGCATGACGGCGAGCATGCACTGCTCTATCCGGCCCCCGATGCGAGTGCCGCCGCGGCGGCACTGGCGCGGACGTTCGCCGAGCCCGCCGAGACTGCGGCCCGCGTCGAGCGGGCCCGCCTCCGCGCGGCGGACTTCGGGCTTGACTCCTATCTCGAGGAGCAGGAGCGGTTCGTCGCCGATGCGGCGGCGGCGCTCGCAACCACCTCTGCGTGACTCTGCACGCCGGATCGCAGCGGCCCCCCAGGTGCGCCGGTGGGGCTAGGATCGATCGACCCAGCCGGGTTGCGATCGTCCTGCGATGTGCGACCCTCAAGCCGAGGACGTTCGCGGACGATGCTGCAAACGCGTGGAGATCGATGAATTCACACCCGTACGCACAGGCGCGCGCATGAGCGTTCCTTGGCGATGCACGAGGTGGGCCCGATGAGCGCCGGCGAGCAGTTCGAGCGGGCCCGCGACAGCGAAGTCCAGGCGAACCTGATGAACATCCTGCGTCGCCGCTGGATGGTCATGGTCGCCGTCGTTGTCGCCTGTGTCGCCGTGGGGGTCGTGCATCAGCGCAAAGCCCCCAAGACCTATGCCTCCACGGCCAGCGTCGCCTTCCAGAGCGGGACGCCGGCGGATGCCGCTCTGCAGATCCAGACAGGCGGCAGCGAACCGCAGCGCGAAGCCAACACCGAAGTCCTGCTGGCACATTCCCGTGCGGTGGCCGAAGCTGTCCGCAACCAGCTCCACCTGAGCGCCGACGCGACTGAACTGCTGGACGAAGTCGAAGTCGAAGCGGCAGCCAACGCCGATGTCCTCAACATCACGGCGACGACCGGGGATCCACAGTACTCGGCACGCCTGGCGAACGCCGTCGCCGGCCAGTACATCGCCTTCCGCGTCAAATCTCAGCTGTCGGGGATCGAACTTGCCCAGACGCGCCTGCAGCAGCAGATCGCCTCTCTCCCCGCGGGCTCTCCGCAGAAGGCGCCGCTCGAAGAAAACGTCCAGAAACTCAACGCTCTGAGGGCCGTCGCGGGTGGCGGGGCCAACGTGATCAGCCTCGCCGGTCCGGGCAAGCCGGTGGGCAAGAGCCTCTCGACGACGATCATCCTCAGCCTGGTCATCGGCCTGGCGCTGGCCTTCACGATCGTCTTCCTGCTCGAGTCACTGGACAGGCGCATCAAGAGCCTCGAGGAATTCGAGCGCCAGTACAGGCTGCCGGTGCTCAGCGCGATCCCGCAGTCGGGCTTCCGCGCCCGTCGCGCAGCCGACCGTACCGAGACGCTCGAGCCGTATCGCATCCTCCGAAGCGCCCTGGATTTCGCGGCCGTGACACGGAACATGGACACCCTGATGCTGACCAGTGCCGTGGCCGGCGAGGGCAAGACGACGGTCGCGGTCGACCTTGCTCACACGATCGCCCTTGCCGGGCGCCCGGTGGTCCTGATCGAGCTCGACCTGCGCCGCCCGACCTTCACGGAGCACTTCGGCCTGGACGGTCTCGATGGGCTGACGACGGCGCTGACGAGCGATCGTCCCGTATCCGAGCTGCTCGTGCAGCCCCTGGACGAGGTGCCGACGCTCTCGGTGCTGCCGGCCGGGCGGATCCCCTTCAACCCCTCCGAGCTGCTCGGCTCACCGGCCATTGCCGAGATCATCTCCAGCCTGGCCGATGACGGCACGATGGTGATCGTCGACGCGCCGCCCCTGAACCCGGTGGCCGACGCGCACGTCCTCCTCAACAACCCCGCGATCCACGCGGCGATCCTGATCGCCCGCCTGGGGCACACAACCCGCGATGACGTCACCCGCGCACGGCGGATCCTCGACCACCACATCGTCGAGCCGGTCGGCATCGTCGTGACCGGCATTCGCGAGGCCGGCGAGTACGGCTACGAGTCCTACCGCGGCGAGCAGCCAACGCTCGACGCCGACATCCCGTCGATGGGCGACCCCTCGGCCCGCGCCTCGGCACGTGCCGAAAAGCGGGAACAGACCCGCGGCTCCTCCCGCCAGCGGCAGCATCACTAGGAGCAGGGCGATGGTCGCTTGGCGGCTGCGTAACCGCGAGGTCCTGATCGCAGGCGCGCTGGCGCTCGCCACGGCGCTGATCGCCTTCGCCGGTGTGCAGAAGCTCGGCCTGGTGGGCCTCCTGGCCCCGCTCGGCCTGGCGGTGCTGTTCCTCATGCTGCGCCGGCCGATCGTGATGCTGGGCTTCGTCGTGGGCGTGACGATCCTCGCCGAGGGGCCGGATTTCGGCCTGTTCCATTTCACCTCCCAGCTCTACGCGCACGCGACGGTAATGAACCTCCTTGTGGCGCTGGTGGTCCTCTCGGTCGGGCTGGACATGCTGCGCTACAAACGCCCGCTGCGCCTCCCCCGGGTGCTGGTCCTGCCGCAGATCCTGCTCGCTCTGGCGATGGTCTCGGGGATCGTCACCGCCAGGACGGGCGGCGTCGGTGTCACGGGTGCCCTGCACAGCGAGAACCTTCTGGACTACCTGCTGTTCCTGCCGCTGGCCGTCGCCAACATGCACATCGAGGTGCCCCAGGTGGTCTCGCTGCTTCGCCTGGCCTTCGCTCTGGCGATCCTGAAGGCCGTTCTGGGGCTGTTCGAGATCGCGGCCGGCTACGGCGCCCCGATCGAGGGGACCGGCGCGCTCACCTATTACGAACCGACGGCCAACTGGCTGATCATGATCGCGATCCTGGGGATCTTCACCGCTGTGCTGGCTCGCCTGCGCCCCCCGCTGTGGGCGCTGCTCGGCAGCCCGGTACTGCTGGCCTCGCTGCTGCTCTCCTACCGGCGCTCATTCTGGATCGCCGCGGTCCTGGGGCTTGCGCTGGTGGTGATGCTCGCTCTGCGTCCCGCCAGCCGCCGGATGCTGATCCCGATCGGCCTGTCCCTGCTGGCGGCGGTCTGGCTGCTCAGCTCGGTCCACCTCGACAACCAGTCGCCGATCGTCGCACGGGCGGTGTCCCTGTCGCCGACGAAGATCTCCAACAACATCGAAGATCGCTACCGGCTGGATGAGCGTGCCAATGTCCTCGCAGAGATCTCGAAACACCCGGTCACGGGGCTTGGGGTGGGGATCGAATGGCAGGCCACCCACCGGACCCTGCCGATCGACCACGAAGGCGGGCGCTTCTACGTCCACTTCGCGGCGCTGTGGTTCTGGCTCAAGCTGGGGATTCTCGGCCTGTTCGCCTACATCGGGATGATCATCGCCAGCGGGGTCCTCGCCTGGCGGGTCTGGCGCAACGCGCGCGAGCCGATCATCCGCGCATTCGGGCTGGCATCGCTCTGCGGCTTTGCCGGGCTGGCGGCGCTCGAGACGACGGCCAGCTTCACCGCCGTCGACACCCGCTTCACGATCCTGATCGCCACCCAGATCGGCTTGCTGGCGCTGCTCTCCCGAACCGCCGTGGAGTAACAGCGCCGGCGCTGAGCCTGACTAGGCGTGGACGTGGTGGTGAGGGCGCCTCGCCAGCCTGGCGAGGAGCGCGTGGTGGCGTGCGGCCCGGCGGGCCGCTCTGGCGCGGAGCGCGTGGTGGGCTGAGCTTGCCGCGCTCTGGCCGGCGGAGCCCAGAACCGACTCGACCTCGGCGGTATAGACGCCCTTCGAGGCGCCGTTTGACTGGAGGAGACCGAAGTAGCTCTCGCGGTTGTTGGAGGCGCCTTCAGCCTGCTGGTCCTGTGCCTGGTAGAGGTAGAGAGCTTTCAGCCTGTTGCCGAAGTGGGAGCGCATCCCCCCGAAGACGCCGGCCAGTGTCGCGGCGGCTTCGGAGTTCGTCATGCAGGCGTTCCAGCCGTAGTTTTCGTATACGCAGTGGCCGTTGTCGACGGAGATCCCCAGCTCGGTGACGTAGATCGGGATCGAGCTGGAGGCACCCCTGGCTGCCGTGAAGTTGACGAGGTTGTCCATCTTCTTCTGCCAGGTCGGCCCGTAGGGGTGGACCGTCCAGCCGGCGACGCGCGAGGCGAGGTCGGGGACAGCGGCGAACATGTTGTTGACCCATGCCGCCGAGCCTGTGCCGCCGTCGTCCGCCTGGGCGAGGAGGCCGACGCCCGGTGCGGCGGCCTTGACGGCGATCTCGGCTTCCTTGAAGCGAATGGCGTATGCCTGGGCGCGGGCTGCGTAACCGCCGGGGGAGTTGTCGGAGTACTGGTAGACGTAGCTCGTCTCGTTACCGAACTCGATGTCGGTGACGGCGGCGGAGGCGGGGAATGACTTTCCCGCCCAGAATGTTCCGCCGGGACCGTAGGTGGCGGCCCAGGTGGCCAGGTTGCGTGCGTCGGAGGCGCTGGGCATGCTGCCGTAGAAGCCGGCGAGCGGCAGAACCCGGAGTCCGACCCGAGCGTAGGCTTCGACGGCCGAGGCGAGCTGAGAGGCGGGCGCGCCGATGGGGAACTCCATGCGGACGCTCTTGGCGCCGAGCGACTTGACCGTGCCGGGCTCGCTGCCGGTGAGGGTTGTCGGGACGACTCCGGTTTCGAAGTCGCTCGAACCGGATTTGGAGCCGGTTTCGGTGCCCGACCCGGTTTCTGAGCCCGACCCCGGGCCGGGTTCTGTCCCGGCGCCGGAGCCTGGTGCGGGTCCAGACCCGGACCCCGAGCCGCCCCCGGAGCCCGAGCCTGACCCGGCGCCCGAGCCGGTTTCACCGGACGGGGGCGTGGTGGCTTGGTAGGTGATCATCACGGGAGCCGACCATTCGCTGTTGCGAGCGGCTGTCCGGATGGTGTATTCGATCGTCGCGCCGGGGACGGCCGGCGGCGTCACTGATGTTCCGTAGACGAGCCAGTGGCTCTCGTGCATGCCTGGTGCCCTGCGCTTGACCACGTAGGCGCCGGCGCCTGTCACGGCGGGCCAGCTGATGGTTTCGCCGGAGAGCGTCGGGACCGGTGCTGTGCGCATGCCGGCAAGACGGGTTTCAGCAACGTTGAGGCGGCGTTCGGCGCGTTCCACTGCGGTGCGCCAGGTCGCGCAGCTGTTGGGGTGGCGTGCGAGGCAGCGGGCCAGATGGCGGCGACGGCCTTCGAGCAGGCGGCTGGCGGAGGTGCGAACGGCGAGTGCGCGGTCGGTGGCTGCGGTGCTTCGAGCGGTGATCGATGCGGTGCTGGCTCGATAGGTGGCGGCCGGTGCTGTGCTGGTGATCGCGGTCATACCGATCGCCGAAACGGCAGCGATCAGTGCAGTGCGTGTCCAACCCGGGCGGGAGCTGGTCATGGAATTCTCCTTCGGTGGCCGGGCTGTCTCGGAGAGACCCCTGGCTTTGCGAGCCTGCCTCGCGGCAGGTGTGCCTTTTTCGGGACGGCGTTCCGGCTGCTGTGCCGGCGCCTTCTTTAGGTCTGCAAGGGAAGTTTCGGTTTCTGCACCCGCTCCCCTGAGTGGCTAGGGATGCGTTGGACGCATGTCCATGGGCGCTCCGTCGGCGAGCAGACCGGAAAGCGCCTCGATCGAGTAGCGCTCCAGCGCCAGCCGGCGGCCGTGCCGGCCCAGTTCGGGAGCGCCCTCGCGCAGGACCCGCACGAGGGCGGCGGCGAAGGTGTCGGCATCCCCGGCGAGCAGGCAATCCTCGCCGTCGCGGACATCGAGCCCTTTGGCCGCAAGCGGGGTCGCCACGACCGGCAGGCCGTGAGCCAGCGCCTCAACGAGCTTCAGAGGCGTCCCGCCGCCCTGCAGGAGCGGCACAACGGCGCAGCGGGCGCCGGCGTAGAAAGGGCGCAGATCCTCGACAAAGCCGAGCGCCTGGATGCGGGGGTCATCGCTGGGCGGCTCGTCGAGCCCGCGCCCGATCAGGGTGAGCCGGGCGTCAGGAAGCTGCTGCCAGACCTTGGGGAACACGTCCTCGAGAAGCCAGCGGAGCCCGGCCCGGTTGGGCTCGTAGGTGAACGTCGCGACGAACAGGGCCAGATGCTGGTCGGGCAACTCGGCGACCGGCTCGATCGCGGCTGCGTCCACCACGTTCGGCACATAGCGCAGCCGTGCGCCGGGACAGATCTCCCGTGCGCCTCTCATGTCGGCCTCGCTGACCATCCAGGACTCCGCCGAGCGGAGCATCAGATCGCACTCGAAGCGCCGCAGGCGATCGGCTTCGCGGGCATCGGCGTCGCTGATCTGATGGCGGAAGGCCGACTCCAGGTTGTGAGCGTTGTAGATCACAGGGCGCTTGGCGGCGAGGCGGGAGAGCGTGGCGGCCGCCTCGGGCCCGTCGGCGATCACGCGGCCGCGTCCGGGTTCGCCGGCCATTCGCGCGGCCGTGCTTGCGAGATCCGGCGAGATCCCCCGGGCGACCCAGTTGGGTACCCCCGATGCGCGCGCCCGGAGGTAGCGGGCCAGGCGCCGAGCTCCCCGGGAGGCCACCGACTCGAACAGCTCCACGCCGGGGATCGACCGATAGGCCGCGTCCGGCTCGGGGGCATCGAAGCGTGTGTAGAGCAGGTCGACCCCCCGCTGCTCGGCGAGCGCCCGGACGATGCCGTAGGTGCGCATCGAGTGTCCCGAGCCCATGGCGGGGGTGTGGGTGGTTACGAAGAGATCCCTCACAGGGCCTCGATTGCCGCCGAGATCTCCGCCATCCGCGCGTCCCAGGAGTGGCTCTGGGCGGCGCTCGAGCGGGCGGCTCGCAGCTCCTGCGTGTCGGTGGCCAGAGCCTCGTCGAGCAGACTGGCGATTCCCGGCGCGTCAGGTGCGCGGAGCACATCGCCGACGCCCTCGAGGGCGGGTAGCGGTGTTGCCACGACGGGCAGCCCGGCGGCGAGATACTCGTAGACCTTCATCGGGAAGATGCTGTCGGTCAGCTCATTGCGGGCATAGGGGATCAGGCCTGCGTCCGCCCCGCTGAGGACCGCCGGCAGCTGGCTATATTCGCGCATTCCAAGCAGATGGACGTTCGGCTCGCGGGCCAGAGCCGAGATGTCCGTGTGGGGGTCTCCCGCACCGACCGGGCCGACCAGGGCGAACGACCAGCCGGGGCGCAGCCGGGCGAGCTCGGCCAGCAGGCCCAGGTCCAGCTTGACCTCCGAGATGGCGCCGGTGAAGACGATTCGGGGCGCGGGGAGGGCCGCGACGGCCGGGTCGGGCTCGATCTCGCCGAGGGCACTCGAGAAGAGGGCCGTGTCGGCGACGTTGGGTGCCTCGAGGACGTTCGGAGAGAGGGCTCGCATCCGCCGGACGAGCTCGGGGGCGCTGGCGAGCACGAGGTCGGCTCTGGAGGCGAAGCGCTCCTCGGCGGCCCTGAAGCTGGCCGTGTCGATCAGCGCGTGGGCCGAGATGTCATCCACGCAGTGGTAGACGATCAGCGAGGGGTCGAGGCGCTCGATCAGGGCCTCCGCCTGAGGGACGTAGGCCCAGAGGATGGGGCGGTGCATGCCCAGCCGCTCGGCGGCGCGTCCCACCAGAGCCGGCAGCAGCCTGCTGTTGATCGCCCTGACGAAGCGGTTGGAATGGAGCGGGAGAACGAGTGGGGAGAGGACGTCCAGTCCGTCGGCGCGGCGCGGCGGCGCGATGCCCCGGCGCAGGCGACGGGCTATCCGCCGCAGATCGCGGCCTGCCAGCTGCGGCCTGCGCAGCCCCAGTGACTCGACGAAAAGCACCCTGTTGTCCACCGCCAGGCGGGACATCAGGTGGTGCTGGTTGGTCCACAGCTCGGTGTCCCAGTCGGCGAAGCCGACGCAGACGATGTCGCGTCCCTTGAGGGTCGACGGGGGGCTCACGGGCGCCATGATCCCAGGCGCCGGGGCGTGTACCCTCGGGGCGGTGGAGCCAGCGCACCAAACGGGCGGAGCGGATTCGCTCGAGGCGCTGCGCCGGCGCTTCCCGCGCGTCGCGGTGGTGCACGACTGGCTGACGATCCCCGGCGGCTCCGAGCAGGTGGTGATGGAGCTGCTCGAGATGTTTCCGGCGGCAGAGCTCTTCACCACCATCTATGACCCCGACCCGTGGCCGGCGCTGATCAAAGACCGCCCCGTTCATGCCTCGGCGCTCAACCGGATCCCCGGAGCCAGGACCCACTACCCGAAGCTGCTGCCGCTGATGAACGCGGCCTTCAGGCGGTTCGACCTGTCGGGTTTCGACCTGATCCTCTCGAGCAGCCACGCCTGCGCCAAGAACGTCCGCAAGCCACCGGGGACGCTGCACGTCTGTTACTGCCACACGCCGATGCGCTACGCCTGGGAGGAGGGTTTCCTGGACGGGGAGGAAGTCGGGCGCCTGACACGGCTGGCGCTGCCGCCGCTGCTCTCGAGGCTCCGTCGCCAGGATCTGGCGGGCGCGGCGGGCCCTGACGTGTTCGTCGCCAACTCACGCCACGTGGCAGATCGCATCGAGCGCTTCTATGGCCGCTCGGCCGAGGTGGTCCATCCGCCGGTGGATGTGGAGCACTACCTCTCGGTGGAGCGCGGTCCGGGCGAGCACTACCTGGCCTTCGGCAGGGTCGTCCCCTACAAGCGGGTCGACATCGCGGTCGGCGCCTGCACAGCGTTGGGGCGGCCCCTGAAGGTGGCCGGCGACGGCCGGGCGATGGAGGCCGTCTCCGCGGGCGCCGGGGGAGCGGTTGAGTTCCTCGGAAAGGTCTCCGAGTCCGAGCGCGATCGGCTGCTGGGCAGCGCCCGGGCGCTGTTGTTCCCCGGTGAGGAGGACTTCGGGATCGTCCCGGTCGAGGCTCAGGCCGCGGGGCTTCCTGTGATCGCCTACGGCGTCGGCGGGGCGCGCGAGACGGTCCTGGACGGTCGCACGGGGGTCCTGTTCGAGCCCCAGGACGCTGCGACGCTGGCCGCTGCGATCGAGCGTTTCGAGAGCCTCGAGCTGGACACCGGAGCGATCCGCGAGAACGCCCGGGGCTTCGGGCAGGAGCGCTTCCGGCGGGAGATGGCGGCCGTGATCGAGAGAGCCGCCCGGGGGTAGTCTGAAGGGATGCAGGAGGTTCTCCCGGGGCTCTGGCACTGGACGGCCCATCACCCCAACATTCACGCGCTGGTGTCCTCCTACTGGCTCGATGAGCCGGGGGTTCTGATCGATCCTCTCGTCCCCGAGCGGGAGGGGCTCGACTGGTTCGCGGATCGCCCTGCCCGACCGGGGGCGATCGTTCTGACGAACCGTCATCACCTGCGCGAGTCCAGCCGGTTCATCGAGCGCTTCGGATGCTCGGTTCACTGCAACAGCGCCGGCCTGCACGAGTTCTCGAGCGGCCCTGCGGTGGAGGGCTTCGAGCCCGGCCAGGAGCTCCCGGGCGGGCTTGTCGCGGAGGCGGTGGGGGCGATCTGCCCGGATGAGAGCGCGCTCTTCGAGCCCGAGCAGGGGGTCCTCTTCATCGCCGACGGCATCGTGCGCGGCGGGCCTGCCGGCGGGAATGGCCCGATCGGGTTCGTTCCGGATTCCTTGATGGACGATCCTCCCGCCACGAAGCGCGGGCTCCTGGACGCCTACGGGCTCCTGTTCGAGGAACTCGACTTCCAGCATCTGCTGCTGGCGCACGGTGGGCCGCTGATCGGTGACGGCCGGGCGCTGCTCGAAGATCTCATCGACTGCGGAGGGCGCACGGCCTTCGAGATGTAGGCTCGTGGGCGTGCGCGTCCTCGTAACCGGAGCCAGCGGCTTCATCGGCGGAGCCCTCTGCGGTGCGCTCCTCGATCGCGGAGATGAGGTCGCGGCCCTCGTTCGGCGGCCCGGGTCGGCGCCGCAGGGCACCGTCTCGGTGACGGGCGATCTTGGCGAGAGCTCGGGGCTTGGCAGGGCGCTGGCCGAGGCGCGGCCCGACTGCGTCGTCCACCTCGCCGCGGAGATCGCCTCGCAGCGCAGCGCCGAGAAGGTCTACGACGTCAACGTCCGTGGGACCGAGCGGCTCGTGACAGCCTGCCGGGAGTTCGCCGGTGCCGATCCCTCGGCCGGTCCGAGGATCGTCTTCTCCTCGACTGTCGTCACGGGTGACGCCCACGGCGAACTGCTCACCGAGAGCCGTCCGCTACCAGTCGAGACGCCCTACGGGAGGGCCAAGCAGGCGGGCGAGCAGATCGTGCTCGGCTCGGGCCTGCCCGCCGTGGTGATTCGTCCCTCGCACGTCTATGGGCCGGGGGGCTGGTATGCCGAGGAGCTGGTGGCTCGCCTGAGGCAGCCCGGCCGCTTTGCGGTGATTGGGAACGGGGCGAACCTGTGGGACGTGGTGCATGTGGACGATGTCGTCGCAGCCCTGATCCTGGCGGTGGACGCCGACGGGGCTCCGGGCGGGACGTTCCACGTGGCAGACGACGAGCCGATCAGGTTCTACGACTTCATGAAGCTCACGGCCGATGCGCTGGGCCTGGGCTCGCCGAGGCGGATCCCGGCTCCTCTGGTCAGGCTCATCGCCGGAGGAAACGCCGTCGATGCTCTCGTCCGCTCTGCCCGTTCGAGCAACGAGAAGATCAAGCGCGAGCTCGGCTGGAAGCCGCGCTTCCCCTCGGCCCGGCAGGGCGTCCCCGACGCGATCGCGCGTCTGGGCCTTGCCGGCGCGGGCGCCTAGATGGACAGGCTCTAGGAGGGCCCGAAGGCCCGCTCCGCCTCATCGGCGATGTGGCGGGCGATCGCAAGCGACGAGGTCGCTGCGGGCGAGGGGGCGTTTCGCACGTGGAGTGCACGGTCGGTGTGGGAGAAGACGAAGTCGTCGACCAGCTTCCCGTCTCTCCCCAGCGCCTGGGCGCGCACGCCGGCGAAGGCCCCCAGCACGTCGCTCGTCTGAAGCTCCGGGACATAGCGTGCGGCGGCGTGGACGAACGCTGAGCGCAGGGCCGCGTGGCGAAGCTCGGTGATCCCGGTGCTCCACCACTTCCTCAGCATCCGCCAGGTTCCTGGCCAGCCGAGCGTCTCGATCAGGTCTCGTCGGCGTAGCGTCCGCAGGCGATAGGCGTCGCGCGCCCCGGCCATCAGAGCGGTCGGGCCGATCAGGACCTCGCCGTCGATGTGCTTGGTCAGGTGCACTCCCCGGAAGGGGAGCGCCGGGTCGGGGACGGGATAGAT
>CAZFGJ010000049.1:0-18023 GCA_964518445.1 uncultured Solirubrobacteraceae bacterium | reverse complement strand
ACACCTCTTCCCATTCCGAACAGAGCAGTTAAGCCCCTCAGCGCCGATGGTACTTGGCTTGAAAGGGCCTGGGAGAGTAGGACGCCGCCGGTTTTTTCATAAGTCGAGCCACCTGCGGGTGGCTCGGCGTCGTTAACAGGTCCCTGCGTGAAACCAGGGGCTCCTGTGATGCTCAGCCTTCAGCTCGGGAGCTTGATGCGGCCCTCGGCGTCGAGCGACCAGTGAGGGTTGTGAGCAACCTCCCAGGGGTGGCCGTCGAGGTCGTGGAACAGCCCTGAATAGCCGCCCCAGAAGGTCGCGGCGGGCTCCCGGGCGATTGTGGCGCCGGCGTCGCGCGCCTGGGAGATGACCTGGTCGACCTCCGCGTCGGAGCGCACGTTGTGGGCGAGTGTGATTCCCCCAAAGCCGCCACTGTCGCTCAGGACGCTGTCCTCGGCGAGGCTCTCACGGCCCCACAGGCCAAGGACCATGCCAGCGGCTTCGAAGAAGACGACATCGTCTCCAGGTGCTGCCCCGGTGCGCCAGCCAAGGGCCTCGTAGAAGGCCCTGGAACGGGCAAGATCGGATACGCCAAGGGTGACGAGACTGATCCGTTGCTCCATCCGAACAAGGCTAGCGAGAGGCCGCCGGTTTGGGTGTCAGAAGGCTGGCCGTCGCACTGGCTGTTCCCCGGGCCCATTCGCTGGTGGTCAGGAGCCCGATCCCGAGGATCAACACGCCGAGGCCGGCGATCATCCACCAGACCGGATGGGTAGCCGCGGCGAAGCCCGGGCCGAAGGCCTGCCCGCCGCTGGCGCCCGCCACGGCGCCCATCACGGCGATCCCCAGGGTCTGTCCGACCTGGCGGCTGGTCGAGGCGACCGCCGAGGCCACCCCCGCCTGGGCTGCCGGCATCCCCGAGAGAGCCGTGTTGGTGATCGGGGTGTTGACGAGGCCGAAGCCGATGCCGAACAGGGCATATGAGCCGAACAGGAGGCCCACAGGCGTGTCGGGGGCCAGCCCCGTCAGCAGGAGCGGGCTGATGGTCATACCCAGGCCGGCTCCGATCAGCGGCCAGCGCGGCCCCCTGCGCCCGACTATCCGCCCCGAGATGGGGGCGAAGACGATCGCCATTGCGGCGATCGGAAGCGTGTAAAGGCCCGCATGGAAGGCCGAGAGGTGTCGGACCTCCTGGAGGTAGAGGGTGTTCAGGAACAGGTAGCCGCCGAGCGAGGCGAAGGCGCAGACGGCGATGACGCTGGCGCCCGAGAAGGGCGCGCTGCGGAAGAAGCGGACTTCCAGGAGCGGTTCGGTCCGACGGAGCTCGTAGGCGATCAGGCTGACGAAGGACAGGAGCGAGAAGGCGAACAGCGAGAGGATCTCGGTTGAGCTCCAGCCGAGCGACTGGCCCTCGATGATCGCGTAGACCAGGGAGGACAGGGCAAGGATCACCAGTATCTGGCCCACCGGGTCGATCTTCCGCGGGTGCTCGGCCCGGGATTCCGGGACGAAGATCCTCGTCAGCAGGAGCGCCGCGACCCCGATCGGGAGATTCACCAGAAAGACGAAACGCCAGCCGACCGTGTCGACCAGCGCGCCGCCCAGGACCGGCCCCAGTGCCAGGCTGATGCCGACCACCGCCGCCCAGACGCCGATCGCGTGGGCGCGCTCGCGGGGATCCTCGAAGACGTTGCGGATGATCGACATGGCGACCGGGTTGAGCATCGAGCCGCCGACAGCCTGCACCGCCCGGGCGGCCACCAGGACGCCAAGGCTTCCCGCGGCGGCACACAGGCCCGAACCCAGGGTGAAGACGACAAGGCCGATGCTGAAGATCAGCTTTCGCCCGACACGGTCCCCCGTCGAGCCGGCCAGCATCAGCAGGCTCGCGATCACCAGCGTGTAGGAGTCGATCGTCCACTGCAGGCCCGAAAGCGGCGCATCAAGCGAGATGTGGATCGCCGGCAGGGCCACATTGACGATCGTCGTGTCCAGGGAGACGATCAGGACGCTCATCGAGCAGATCGCCAGGATCAGCAGGCGCTTGCGGCGGGGAATCGCCTGCGTGGTCTCAGAAGCCGCCTCGGACATCGGGTCTCAGGCTAGTCGCCGGGCAATTCCCGCCCTCCCTGAGGACCCTCAGCTGCGACTGTGGCGATCGCACCCCGAGGGGCTCAGTCGGGCCGCGCGCGTCTCCGTGCGCCCGTCCCGCCCGTGCTGCCCCTCAGGGTACGTGCCACGGCACGCGAGACCGGGCGTCTCGCGTGGGGCCCTCATGGCAATCCCTTGCCCGACGGGCCGACCGTTTGAAACAGGGGAGAGGCAATGCTGCGCCACCGGCGTCTGAAGGCCCGGCCGCCGCCTCTCGGACCGCCTGCGCAGGGGCACTCGGTGCGGGTGAACCGGCCGTGATGGCTCGTTCCGGTCGACCTCCCAGTCGACTGTGATGTCGTCCTCGAGCATGAGGAACGAGCGGGTCAGGTCCAGCGCACTGAGCGCCCTCTGGGCAAGTGGTGATGTCCGCAGTGATGAGAACATGTGTTCGTAAGGTAGGAGCGGCTGCGGACGGAAGAGTAGGGAGCACCGGTGTGGGCACCCTCGAGCTCTGTGGAACGGCTTTCCAGAGCGGAATCAGACGTCTCCAGATGCAACGGAACTTGCATCTGGCCCGATCCGGGTCGGCGTCGGGCGTCCGGGAAGACGTTTGTCTCCCAATGCAGGTGCACGCGCTCCGGGCTCGAACTTGACCCGAGAAGATGGCTGTTAGGCTCTCCGAACGCGGCGTCCAGGGTCCAATCGTGGCTCACCGACGGCGCCCCAAGCTAATGGAGAAGTTCGTCATCGAAGGCGGCGCGCCGCTGTCCGGCACCATGGTTCCGGCCGGGAACAAGAATGGCGCCCTCCCAATCCTGGCCTCATGCGTCCTCACGGACGACGAGGTGATCGTCGGGAACGTCCCGCGGATTCGCGACGTCGAGGCGATGTTGGAGATCCTCAGGGCGATCGGCGTCGAGGTCTCCTGGCGCGGCCCCAACGAGGTGTCACTCTGTGCCGCCAAGGTCAACCAGGTCGAGATCGACCGCGAGCTGGCCGAGCAGATCCGCGCATCATTCCTTCTGGCCGGGCCGCTGCTGGCCCGCTTCCACCGCGCCGTGATGCCCCCGCCGGGGGGCGACGTGATCGGCCGCCGGCGACTCGATCCGCACCTGGACGCCTTCCGTGCGATGGGGGCCGTGACCGACTGCGGCCGCGAGATCGTCCTGACGGCACCCAAGGGCCTGCGCTCGACGGACGTGTTCATGGACGAGCCCTCGGTGATGGCCACCGAGAACGCCCTGATGGCGGCCGCCCTGATCCCCGGCACGACGGTGATCGGCAACGCGGCCTGCGAGCCCCATGTCCAGGACCTGGCCCGGATGCTCGTGAAGATGGGTGCCGACATCCAGGGGATCGGCTCGAACCTGGTCACGGTCAACGGCGCCGAGAAGCTCTCCGGCTGCGTTCACCAGGTGGCACCGGACCACATCGAGATCGGCAGCTTCATGGCGCTGGCCGGCGTGACGGGTGGAGAACTGAGGATCAAGGACACCGTCCCGGGAGACATCCGGATGATCCGTCTGGTCTTCGAACGCCTGGGACTGCGCTCGGAAATGCAGAACAACGACGTGATCGTCCCGGGCGGGCAGAAGCTGGTCGTCCAGGCGGACGTGGGCGAATACAAGAGCAAGATCCAGGACGGTCCCTGGCCGGCATTCCCGGCAGATCTGACCTCGATCGCCGTTGCGCTGGCCACTCAGGCCGAGGGCTCGATCCTGGTCCACGAGTGGATGTTCGAGAACCGCCTGATCTTCGCCGACAAGCTGATCCTGATGGGCGCCGACATCGTCATGTGCGACCCCCACCGGGCGATCGTCACCGGCCCGCGGCGCCTTCGCGGCGAGCGCGTCGAGTCGCCCGACATCCGGGCTGGAATGGCCATGCTGCTGGCGGCGCTCTGCGCCGAGGGACGCAGCGAGATCGGCAACATCCGCCAGATCGACCGCGGCTACGAGCGGATCGATGAGCGCCTCCGGGACCTTGGGGCGCGCATCGAGCGCGTGGCCACGGAGCCCGTCCACGCGTAACCTCGGGGTCCGATGATCCACCCCATTCCCAGCGGCACGCGCGACGTGCTCCCAGACGAGACGCGTGAGGCACGCGCCATCACCGACGCCCTGAGGGGTGTCTTCGAGCGCCACGGCTACGGCGAGGTCTACACACCGGCGCTCGAGTACGAGTCGGTCCTGGGACGTGCCGACATGGCCGAAGCCAAGCCCGCCTACAGGCTGTTCGACGAGTCGGGGGCGACCCTGGTGCTGCGCTCGGACATGACAGTTCCGATCGCCAGGGTCGTGGCCAGCCGCTACGCCCACGCGGAGCCGCCCCTGCGCTTCTGTTACTTCGCTCACTGCTACCGGGGGGTCTCTCCCTCGCGCGGGCAGCCCCGGGAGCTGCTGCAGGCGGGAATCGAGCTGATCGGCTCGCCCGCCCCGGATGGAACAGCCGAGGCGCTGACGATCCTCTGCCACGCACTGGACGCCACCGGGCTGAAGGGCTACCGGATAGGCCTGGGGGACGCATCGCTCTACCCGGCTCTGATGTCGAGCCTGGACGTGCCCGAGGATGCCCGCGAGCGGCTCCTCTCGGCGCTGGTCATGCGCGACTTCGTGGGCCTCGCCGAGGAGCTCGAGTCATCGGGCATCACCGGCGAGGCGGCCGAGCTCTTGATCGAGGTCCCTCAGCGGCGCGGCGGTCCCGAGATCCTCAGCGACACGCCGGCTCCGGCGGAGGAGGCGGTGACAGGTCTGCGCCTCGTCCACGAGCTGCTCGAGCCGCGGGTGGCCGAGCGGGTCATCTTCGACCTTGGCCTGATCCGGAACATCGGCTACTACACGGGCGCCGTCTTCGACGTCTATGACCCGGCCCTCGGCGCCCCGCTGGGCGGCGGCGGGCGCTATGACGACCTCCTGGGGCGTTTCGGGCGGAGCCTTCCGGCGGTCGGCTTCGCGCTGGGAGTCGACCGCCTCCACCTGGCTCTCGCGGGTGAGGAGCGGGGGACGGGGGCACTGCTGGCCGGGCGCGACGGGAACGGGTCATGACACCGATCAACGGCCTGACCATCGCCGTTCCGCGGGGGGCCCTGTTCGGCGGCACGGTCGATCTGCTGGAGGCGCTGGGACTCGATGTCGCCGAGCTGCGCTCGAACGACCGCAAGCTGCTCTTCGAGGACATCGGTGTGATCACCATGCGCCCCTCGGATGTGCCGACCTATGTCGAGGCCGGCGCCGCGGACATCGGTGTGACCGGCAAGGACGTCCTGCTCGAGCAGGCGGCTCAGAGGCGCGGTGAAGGCGGCCGGGAGGTCTACGAGCTGCTCGACCTGGGTTACGGGCGCTGCACGATGGTCCTGGCCACCGAGGACGGCCCGGACCCCTCTGTCGAGGCGCTGCGGCGCCTGGGAGTCATGCGGGTGGCCACCAAGTACCCGAAGATCGCCGCCCGCCATCTCGAGGAGACGGGACGCCAGGCGGAGATCGTCGAGGTCAAGGGATCGGTCGAGCTGGCGCCCCTGACGGGCATCTGCGAGGCGATCGTCGACCTCACCGCGACAGGGACGACCCTGCGGGAGAACAACCTGGTCATTCGCGAGGAGATCCTCGTCTGCACGGCACGGTTGATCGCCAATCCCGTCTCCCACAAGCTCAAGGCGGCCGCAATCGACGATCTGCAGGCCCGTCTGCGGGCCCTGCCCGAGCCCGCCGCCTGAAGATGGCCGTCGAGCGACTCGACGGCGTGCAGGTGGCCGCGCTGGGCGAGCCGCCGGCCGTTGCGGCCCGGCTCCGCTCGCTCGTCGACGGGGGAGCCTCGGTTGCCGAGCAGGTCGCTGAGATCATCGCCGCCGTGCGCCAGAGCGGCGAGCAGGCCGTTCTGGACTACACCAGGCGCTTCGACACGGCCGGCGCCGAGCCGGGCCCGCTCCTCGTAACCCAGGAGGAGCTCGACCAGGCGATCACCCAACTGCCGCTTGAGCTCGTGGCGGGGCTTCAGGTGGCGATCGGTAACGTCGCGAGGGTCGCCGAGGCCGGTGTGGGGCAGGAGTCGACGGTCGAGCTCTCCCAGGGCCAGACGGTCCGCCTGCGGGAGGTGCCGGTGGGGTCGGCGGCGGTCTACGTCCCCGGCGGGCGGGCTCCCTACCCGAGCACCGTTGTGATGGGCGTCGTCACGGCCCGGGCGGCGGGAGTCATCGATGTTGTCGTCTGCGCGCCGCCGGGACCGGGCGGCACGATCGATCCGGCGATCCTTGGGACCTGCCGGCTCTGCGGTGTCGAACGGGTCTACCGGATGGGTGGGGCCCAGGCGATCGCCGCGTTGGCCCTGGGAACCGAGACGGTCAGGCCGGTCGACGTGATCGTCGGGCCGGGCAACCTCTACGTGCAGGAGGCCAAGCACCAGCTCTCGACAGTGGTGGGGATCGATGGCTTCGCCGGCCCTTCGGACCTGCTCGTCGTGCTGGGCTCGGAGGTGGGCCCTTCGGAGATCCGCCTGGCGGCCCTGGACATGCTCGCTCAGGGTGAGCACGGCGCCGGAAGCCTGGTCGTGGCGGTCTCGCCCTCCGCCGAGGTATGCGACGCGCTGGCCGGCTCGATCGAGGAGATGGTCCTGGAGCGCCCGACGGTTGGGGATGCGGCCTTCGCGGTCGTCGAGGCCCCCTCGCCGCGGGGCGCGATCGCCCTGGCCAACGCCTTCGCCCCCGAGCACCTCGAGCTGATCGGCGCGGAGGTCGAGTCGCTCTCGGCAATGGTGCAGTCGGCCGGCTGCCTGTTCGTGGGCGCCCAGTCGGCGACGGCCTTCGGCGACTACGTGGTCGGCTCCAACCACATCCTGCCGACGGACGGGGCGGCGCGGTTCGCCTCGGGTCTGACACCCCGTCACTTCCGCCGCCGGATGACCGAGGTGAGGGTCGCCGGCGCCGCCGCGAAGCTGGCGGCAGCCGGAGCGCCGATCGCCCGAGCCGAGGGGTTTGAGGTCCACGCCGAATCGATGGAGGCCCGTGTAGTGGAGAATGAGGCGCAATGAGCCGCACCGCCAGCATCGAGCGCAGGACCGCCGAGACGGATGTCCGTCTTGCTCTGACCCTGGAAGGGACCGGTGAGGGCACACGCGACACGGGGGTGGGCTTCCTCGATCACATGCTCGACCTCCTGGCTCGCCACGGACGCCTGGACCTCGAGGTCAAGGTCACGGGCGACCTGCAGACGGGAGCCCACCACACGGCCGAGGACACGGCGATCGTGCTCGGCCAGGCGCTCGATCAGGCATTGGGGGACCGCTCGGGGATCGTCCGCTACGGCGCGGGGACCGTGCCGATGGACGAGGCCCGTGCGAGCTGCGCGATCGACATCTCGGGACGGCCCTTCACGCTGTTCGAGGCTGAGCTCCCGCCGGGCGCCACGGGCGGCTTCGAGCACGAGCTGACCGAGGAGTTCTTCCGCGCCCTGGCAAACGCGGCCAAGCTGACCCTTCACCTCCGTGTCGAGGCGGGAACCAACGCCCACCACATGATCGAGGCGGCCTTCAAGGCCTTCGCCCGGGCGCTTCGCCAGGCGGTCTCGATCGATCCGGATGAGACGGGCGTCCCCAGCACCAAGGGCACACTGACAGCATGAGCATGCTGGTGGCCGACCCGGTCGAGGTGGCCATCCTCGACTACGGCATGGGCAACCGCCGCTCTGTCGAGAAGGCCCTCGAGCACGTCGGATCCCGGACGATCGTCAGCTCCGACCCGGACCGCCTGATGGGAGCCGCCGGCCTCGTCGTTCCGGGCGTCGGCGCCTTCCCGCGGGCGATGGCCAACCTGGAGCGCCTGGGTCTTGCGGATCTGATCCGCCTGCGGGTCGCCGAAGGCGTCCCGGTCCTGGGTATCTGCCTGGGGATGCAGCTGGCCTTCGAGCGCTCGACTGAGATGGATGGAGCCGAGGGGCTGGGTCTGATCGCGGGGGAGGTCCGGCCGCTGGCGGCCGATGGCCTGAAGCTGCCCCACATCGGCTGGAACGAGGTCACCTTCACCCAGCCTCCCTCGCCTCTGACGGCCAATCTTCCCGAGCGCTGCGCCTTCTACCACGTCCACTCGCTCGCACCTGTGCCCTCCGATCCAGCCGACGTGCTGGGCACGGCCGAGTACGGCGAGCGCTTCGTCACGGCCGTCAGGAAGGGCTCCTTCTACGGCGTCCAGTTTCACCCCGAGAAGTCCTCGGCGGCAGGCCTGAAGATGCTCCAGAACTTCGCTGGGCTCTGCGTTGGGGCCGGGGCGCCCCTCGGCCGGTGAGGCTCTACCCGGCGATCGACATCCTGGAGGGCAGCGCGGTGCGGCTCGTCCGGGGCGACTTCGAGGCCAAGAAGATCTACGAGGCCGACCCGCTGGCTGCCGCCATGGGCTGGGTCGAGGGCGGGGCGGAGGTGCTTCATGTTGTCGACCTGGACTGCGCGAAGCAGGGGGCACCGGTCAACGTCGAGCAGATGCGCAGGATCGCCGCTGAGAGCGGGGTCCCGGTCCAGTACGGCGGTGGGCTGCGCAGCGCCGGGGCCGTCGAGCAGGCGCTTGCGGCGGGAGCGTGGCGGGTGATCATCGGGACGGCCGCCTTCACCGACCCGGCGATGCTGGAGCAGGTCCTCCAGAACAGCGACCCCGGGCAGGTCGCCGTGGCGGTGGACGTCCGGGGCGGCATGGTCGCCACCCACGGCTGGCTGCAGGTGACCGAGACCCGCGCCCGTGACGCGTTCGCGGGGCTGCGCGAGCAGGGCGTCCAGGACTTCGTCTTCACCAACATCGATCACGACGGGATGCTCGACGGTGCGAACCGCGAGGAGGTCGTCTGGGTGGCCGGCGAGGCGGGGGAGGGCAGCCTGATCTTCTCGGGTGGGATCGGCACGCTCGAGGACCTCGAGAAGCTCGCCGCGCTGCGCGCCGAGCTCGGCCTCGAGGGCCTCGAGGGCGTGATCGTGGGAACGGCCCTGTACGAGGGCCGCTTCACGATTCCCGAGGCTCGTGCCGCACTGGGGCTACGGTGAGCCCGTGCACTACAAGCGCGTAATCCCCTGTCTGGACGTCGACGCCGGGCGGGTCGTCAAGGGCGTCGAATTCGTGGACATCCGCGACGCCGGCGACCCCGTCGAGCTGGCCTGCCACTACGACAGGGAGGGCGCGGACGAGCTGGTGTTCCTTGACATCACGGCCACCCACGAGAAGCGGGACACGATCGCCGCTCTGGCACGCCGGACCGTCGACGAGGTATTCGTGCCGTTCACCATCGGCGGCGGGATCCGCTCGGTCGAGGATGCCCAGGCGGTGCTCGACGCGGGCGCCGACAAGGTGTCGGTCAACTCGGCCGCCCTCGAGCGCCCGGAGCTGCTGGGTGAGCTGGCCGAGGTCTTCGGGGCGCAGTGCGTCGTGCTGGCGATCGACGCCAAACAGCGCAGCGGCGAGGATGCTGCGCAGAACCCCGGCTGGGACGCCTACCTGGCGGGGGGCCGCACGGCGACCGGCCGCGATGTCCTGGAGTGGGCCCGCGAGGCTGTCGAGCGGGGGGCGGGGGAGATCCTGCTGACCAGTATGGACCGGGACGGGACCAATGATGGATATGACCTTCCCCTTACCTCGGCCGTGGCGGAGGCCGTCGGCGTGCCGGTGATCGCCTCCGGTGGCGCCGGAGAGCTCGAGCATCTGGCCGAGGCGCTGCGTGCCGGTGCCGACGCGGTCCTGTGCGCCTCGATCTTTCACTACGGCCGGCACACGATCGCCGAGGCGAAGACCTACCTGGCCGGCGCGGGGATCCCGGTGCGCGAGGCCTGAGGAGAGCGGCGATGGGGGAGACCCGCACGATCGCAGGGCCCGGCGAGGTACTGGAGCGCCTGGCGGCCGTCCCGGGCGGGCCGGAGCTGCTCGCGTTGGCGCGACAGCGAGACGACGCGGCCCTCATCGGCGGCGCCGTGAGGGACCTGCTGTGCGGCGTGCACCCGCGAGAGCTGGACGTGACGGTCGCGCCGGGGGGCTCCGCGGAGGCCGCGGCCCTACTGGCCGCGTCGATCCCCGAGCAGCGAGGCGAGGAGCCGATCGAGCCGAACCTCCACGAGCGCTTCGGGACGGCAACGGTCGCCTGGGCCCACGGCCGGATCGACATCGCCGAGCGCCGCGCCGAGACCTATCCGGCCCCGGGCGCGCTGCCCGAGGTCAGGCCGGGAACGCTCGAGGAGGATCTGGCAAGGCGCGACTTCACCGTCAACGCCATCACGATCCCGCTGGGCGGGCCCCGCCGGGGTGAGCTGATCGCTCTGGAGCACGCGCTGGATGATCTGAGGGAGGGCCGGCTGCGGGTGCTGCACGAGAAGAGCTTCACCGAGGATCCGACCCGAATGCTGCGCATGGCCCGCTATCAGGCCAGGCTGGCGCTGGAGATCGAGCCCCGGACCCTTGAGCTGGCCCGAACGGCTCTCTCGCAGGGCGCTCTCGAGACTGTCTCGGGAGCCCGGGTCGCCTCGGAGCTCTGGCTGTTCACCGAAGAGGCCGACACGAAGGGGTTCGAGGCGCTGGGCGAGCTGGGTGTCCTCGAGCGGCTGGGCCTGCCGGCCCGCTACGACAGCGAGCTCCACGGGGAGGCGACATGGCTGATGCCGGAGGACGGGATCTTCGAGGCGCTTGACCTGTGCGTCCTGTTCCACCCGCCCGGCGGGGAGGCTCCTCCGACGGCCGAGTCGGCCGAGCGGCTGATGGAGGACTTCGAGTTCATCGCCGAGCTGCGCACCCGCCTGCTCGCCGGAGCGTTCGGGGTCGATCGGATCGCCTCGGGGATCGAGGCCGGGACGAGCCCCTCGGAGCTCAGGGGACTGCTCGCCGGCCGCCCGCCCGAGGGCCTGGCGATCATCGGCGCGCTGGCGGCCCGCCGCTCCCCCGCCGCCGGGAAGGCCGTGGCGCGCTGGCTCTCCGAGCTCCGCCATGTGGTCCTGGAGATCGACGGCGGGGATCTGCTCGCCGCCGGAGTCCCGGAGGGGCCCGAGATCGGCCAGCGCCTGGACCGGGCCCTGTCGATGAAGCTGGACGGGCAGCTCTCCCAGGGCCGCGAGGCCGAGCTCAGAGCCGCCCTGGAGGTCCAGCTGTGATTCCCGGCGCACTCACGGCCGAGCTCCCAGGGGGCGGGCATGCCCTCTTTACGACGCGTGAGGAGGGCAACATGTCCAGCACCGGAGGGAACGGCTTCGAGCGGGGCGCCCAGAACCGCGACCTGCTCCGGCGCCGAGTTCGCGCACAGGGCTTGGCGCGGGGATTCCAGGTGCACGGAACGAAGGTCGCCCTGGCGCGCCGGATGGTCAGCGACGCGCCGGGGAACGAGGGCCTCGCGGAGGCCGACGGCCAGGCGACCGATTTGAGAGACCTCGGGGTGATGGTCCTGGCGGCTGACTGCCTCCCGGTGGCGCTCGGCTGCCAGGGAGCCGTGGCGGCCGTGCATGCCGGCTGGAGGGGTCTTGGCGAGGGTGTACTCGAGCAGGGCGTGGAGGCGCTGCGAGAGCTGGGAGGGGAGGGGCCGATCGGCGCCGTCCTCGGGCCCTGCGCGGGCGCCTGCTGCTACGAGGTCGGTCCGGAGGTCCACCTGGCCCTGGGCCGGCCTGGGCCGAAGGGCACGGCGGACCTGCGGGCAATCGCCCGGGAGCGCCTGCTGGCGGCCGGGGTGGAGGAGACAGCCGAGACGGGTGGCTGCACGATCTGCGACGAGCGCTTCTTCTCCCATCGCCGCGAAGGCGACCGGGCCGGGCGGATGGCGGTGGTCACATGGTTGAGTTGATCCGGAACCTTCAGGCCGCCCGGATCAGAGAGAACCTTGCCCGCCTCAGCGAGGAGATCGACGCCGCCGTGGAGAGCTCGCCCGTCGGCCGCGACGTTCCGGGGCGCGAGCGGGTTGAGATCCTGGCGGCCGTCAAGTACGTAGCCTCGGAGGAGCTCGGCAGCCTGGCCGAGGCCGGCATCCGGCTTCTCGGTGAGAACCGGGCCCAGGACCTCGTCGAGAAGGCCTCCTCGCACGAGGGCCTCTTCGAATGGGACTTCATCGGGCAGCTGCAGAGCCGCAAGGTGAAGGTGATCGTGCCCCACGTCCGGCTGATCCACTCGGTCGCCTCCCGGTCGGCTCTGCGCGAGCTGGAGCGCCACCGCGAGCTGGCCGCGCCGGGGCTCGAGCTGCTGCTCGAGGTCAACGTGGCCCGCGAGGAGGGCAAGGCCGGGATCGCCCCAGAGGAGATCGAGGGCTACATGGCCGATGCGCCGTTCCCCGTGAGCGGCCTGATGACGATGCCGCCGTTCGCATCGGATCCCGAGGAAAGCCGGCGCTGGTTCGCCGCTCTGCGCGAGCTGGCAGACGCCCACGCCCTCCCGCGCCTGTCGATGGGGACCTCGCAGGACTACCTCGTGGCGGTCGAAGAGGGCGCCACCATCGTGCGAATCGGCACGAAACTATATGATCAAGGTGTCCGCCGGCCCTCCTGAGCAGGCGGCGAATTACTAGCATCTGCAGGGAATCCGCTTCGCCGGGCGAAGACGGAGAAGAACTATGGCCTTCCGGGACTCCTGGCACAGCGCACTCGTCTACTTCGGCCTCGCCGAGGAGTATCAGGACGACTACGAGGACGAGACGGCCCCCGAGGCCGAGATCGAGGACCGCTACCGCGAGCGTCCCAACGTCCGGCGCCTGCGCAAAAGGCGCGACGAGTACGACGACATCTTCGCCGAGGACGACGACGAAGAAGCACCCCCGTCGCGCCGAGGCCGTGCCGGCGGCTCGACCACCGTGCTGAAGCCCGTGGCCAACCGGGCCAACGGCGACGTGCGGGTCCACCTGGTCGTCCCCAAGTCCTTCAACGACGCGCAGCAGATCGCCGACAAGTTCAAGGACTCGATCCCAGTGATCCTCAACCTGCAGAGCTCCGACACGGATCTCTCCAAGCGCCTGATCGACTTCGCCTCAGGCCTCACCTACGCCCTCGACGGCGGCATGCAGCGGATCGCCGACAAGGTGTTCATGCTGACGCCCCGCAACGTCGAGATCTCCGCCGAGGAGCGGGCACGACTTATCGAGAAGGGCTTCTTCAACCAGTCTTAGGCGCGATCTCCGGCGCCTCGCGGCGTCCTCAATCGCTCGCCTGCGAAGCAGGCCACGCTCATTGCGTCCTTGCGAGGCTTGGAGCTCACACCCAAGACCCGCGCTTCGGCTGAAGAAGGTGACCTTTGACCAACCAACCCTTGATCTCCCCGACAGCTTCGATGGATAGGGTGACCCGGCTATGAAGATCGGACTCATCGGCTGCGGGAACATGGCCCGGGCGCTTGCCCGGGGCTGGCAGCTTCCCGTTATCTGCGCCGACCCGGTCGCCGAGCGGGCTCAGGCGCTCGCCGCGGAGGTCGGGGGCGAGGTCGCCTCGAGCAACTCTGAGGTCGCCTCCTCGGCCGATCTGGTGGTCCTCTGCCACAAGCCGGCTCAGCTGGCAGCCGTTGCCGGGGAAGTCGCTCCGGCGGCCAACGCCGTGGCCTCGATCCTGGCGGCGACCACGCTTGCCACCCTCAAGGAGGCCTATCCGGCAAGGCCGGTCTACCGCTTCATCCCCTCGCTTCCCGTCGAGGTCCGCCAGGGAGCCGTCGTGCAGGCCGCCGGCCCTGAGCAGGATCCGGTCAAAGACCGTGAGGTCTCCGAGCTGTTCGCCGGGCTGGGGACCCTGGTCGTGCTTGACGACGGCCTTGTGGATGTCGCGATGGGTCTGATGTCCTGCGGCCCCGCCTACGTGGCGCTGGTGGCCGAGGCGCAGGTCGACGCGGGCGTCCGTCGTGGAATCCCCGCCGCACAGGGAGCCGAGCTGGTCATCCAGACGCTTGCAGGCACCGCCGAGCTCCTCCGTCAGAGGGACAACGACACGGTTGCCGTGCGCCGTGAGGTCTCCTCGCCGGGAGGCCTCACCGCAAGAGGAGTTGACGCCCTCGAGCGGGCCGGGCTGAGAAGCGCCTTCAGCGACGCGCTGGACGCGGTTCTCGAGGATCGAAAGTGATCCTCGCCACAGCCCGGACCGAGATCGCCGGGATCCTCTCGGCGGCGATCTACGTCTACACGATCCTGATCATCATGCACATCGTCATCCAGCTGCTCTTCGCGGCCGGATTGCGCCCTCCCTACAACCGCGCGACCAACGCCATCCTGCAGTTCCTGCGGGAGACATGCGAACCGTTCCTGCGGCTCTTCCGCCGCTTGATCCCTGGCTTCGGCGGCATCGACTTCAGCCCGCTGCTGGCGCTCTTCACGCTGCAGATCGTCAACCGGGTCATCGTCGAAGGCCTGATACACGGCTGAGCCCGATGGGGCCGGCCGCAGATCGCCAGAAGCAGGGGCAGCTCAGCTTCGCCTGGTTCTTCGCCGGGATCGTCCTGGTGGTCGTGGTGGGCCTGGACCAGATCACCAAGCACGCCGTCCGCGGATCGATCATCCCCGGCGAAGAACACCGCTTCCTGCCGGGGGTCGAGCTGGTCAACACCCGCAACCACGGGGTCGCCTTCGGCTTCCTCCCCGGAAGCGCCACCGCCGTGACGATCCTCATCTGCCTGGCCCTGTGCGTCCTGTTGGTGTATTTCGCGATGCACTCCACGCTGCCCTGGATCTGGCTCCCGGTGGGGATGCTCCTGGGCGGGGCGCTGGGGAACATCGTCGACCGCCTGCGCGACGGCTCGGTCACCGACTTCGTCAAGCTCCCCCTGGGCTGGCCGCCCTTCAACCTGGCCGACGCCTCGATCACACTCGGGATCATCCTGCTCTTCCTGGTCATCGACCACGCCCGCCACCACAGCCCGTGAGCGAGCCCCAGCCCTTCAGGATCGCCCATCAGGACGACTATCTGATCGTCATCGACAAGGCCCCCGGCCTGGTCGTGCATCCGGCCCGCGGGCATCGCGAGGGGACGCTCTCACAGCTCTTGGAGCCGCTCCTGTCGAGCTCGGGCGAGGGCTGGGACCCCGAGCGGCCGGGGATCGTCCACCGCCTCGACAGGGACACCTCGGGGCTGATGGTCGTGGCCCGCACCGATGAGGCTCTGCGCCTGCTGCAGGCCCAGCTGGGGCGAAGGGAGATCGAACGTGAATATCTGGCACTGGTGGAGGGCCACCCGCCCGCCCGGACCGGGACGATCGAGGCTCCCATCGGCAGGGATCCGAAGATCCGCACGCGGATGGCCATCGGCGGCGCCGGGGCCAGGGAGGCCAGGACGCACTTCACCCTCGAGAAGGCCCTCGGCTCCACGTCCCTCCTGAGCCTTCTGCTCGAGACGGGCCGGACACATCAGATCCGCGTTCACCTCCAGGCGATCGGCCATCCGGTCGTGGGAGATCCCGAATACGGGACCGCCGGGCTGCTGGGGCTCGAGCGTCAGTTCCTCCACGCCGCCCGCCTGGCCTTCGCCCACCCGATCACCGGCGAGGCGCTTGAGGTCCGCTCTGCGCTCCCGGAGGACCTCCGTCTGGGGCTGGAGCGCGCCGAACGGGTATCCTGAGTCTTTCAATTCGGACCTTCTAACCGTGCGGTAACGGATAGCGGCCCTGCCCGGAACGAGGACAAGCCTCGACTTCCGGGTCCGCTCAACCCGCGTACGGACTCAACACACATATAAAGGGAGTAAGCCCGTGGCTGACGTAGGCATCGCGGAGCTGCTGGAGGCCGGCGTCCATTTCGGTCATCAGACGCGCCGCTGGAACCCCAAGATGCGCCGCTTTATTCATGGTGAGCGGGGCGGCATCTACATCATCGATCTGCTGAAGACCCAGGCCCTTCTGGCCCAGGCTCAGGAGTTCGCCAGCGCTCTCGCCCACCGTGGCGGGACGGTCCTGTTCGTCGGGACCAAGAAGCAGGCACGTGACACGGTCAAGGAGGTCGCCGAGGCGGCCGACATGCCCTATGTCAACCACCGCTGGCTGGGTGGGCTGCTGACCAACTTCCAGACCATCAACCAGCGGATCCGGCGTCTGCACGACCTCGAACGCTACGAGGCCGAGGGCCAGCTGGCTCTGCTGCCGACCCGCGAGCGGATGGCCGCACAGGCCGACCTGGCGAAGCTCCGGGCCAACCTGGGCGGTGTCAAGAACATGCAGCGCGTCCCCGACGCGATGTTCGTGATCGACCTGAAGACCGAGGAGATCGCCGTCAAAGAGGCCCGCCGCCTGCGGATCCCGATCATCGGACTGGTCGACACCAACTGCGACCCCGACGGCATCGAGTTCGTGGTGCCCGGAAACGACGATGCAATCCGCTCCTGCGCCCTGATCACGCAGGCCATCGGCCAGGTCGTATCGGAGGGCCACTCGATCTTCCGTGCCGAGGAGGAAAAGGCCCGCAAGGAGGCCGAGGAAAAAGCCAAGGCAGAGGCCGAAGCCCGCGCCAAGCGCGACGCCGAAGAGCAGGCCAAGCGCGAGGCCGAGGAACAGGCCAAGAAAGAGGCCGAGGACAAAGCGGCAGCCGAACGGGCCGCCGCAGCCGCTGCTGCTGCGGCACCCGCGGCCGAGTCCACGCCGGTGGCCGCACCGGCCGACCCGGCGACACTCGAGCCGACCCAGGAGTCGGTCACCCCGATGTCCGCCGGTGCGGACAAGGATGATCCGGCCAAGCCACAGTCGGCACCCGCCGAGACGGTCGCCGAAAGCGAGGCCGGAGCCGGCCCCGAGCCCGAGGCGGCCCCCGCGGCCCCGGAGGCACCGGCACAGGAGTCACCGGCAGCCGAGACGACACCGGTGGCCGAGAACAGCGAGCAGACGACAGCGGAGAGCAATTCATGAGCACAGTCGAGATCTCAGCCAAAGACGTGAAGGCCCTGCGCGAGCGCACGGGGGCCGGAATGATGGATTGCAAGAAGGCCCTGACCGAGACGGGCGGTGACATCGAGAAGGCCATCGAGGTCCTGCGCGTCAAGCAGGGCAAGAAAATCCAGGATCTGGGCGAGCGGGCGGCAACCGAGGGGACGATCCAGTCCTACGTCCATGCCGGCTCGAAGGTGGGCGTTCTGATCGAGGTCGACTGCAACACCGACTTCGTCGCCAAGAACGACGACTTCGTCAACTTCGCCCGTGAGGTGGCCATGCAGATCGCCGCCTCGCCGACCGTCCGCTACGTCAGCCGCGAGGACGTCCCCGAGGAGCAGCGCGAGGCCGAGGCTCGGATCTACCAGCAGGAGGCAGCCGACAAGCCCGAGAACGTCCGCGAGAAAATCGTCTCGGGCAAGCTCGACTCCTGGCTGGAGACGATCGTCCTGCTCGAGCAGGAGATGCACAACCCGAAGTTCGACGGCAAGACCGTGCAGCAGCTGCGGGACGAGCTGACGGCGACGACAGGCGAGAACGTCGTCATCCGCCGTTTCGTTCGCTACGCAGTGGGCCAGTAGGAAGTGGGCGCGGCGGGAAGCTGCGTCCACCGCCGCTCGGGTGGCGAGTAGGCTCCCGAGCGCAATGGCCCCTGCCTTCAAACGGATCCTGCTGAAGCTCTCGGGCGAGGCGCTGATGGGCGAGCTGGACTACGGCACCGATCCGGAGAGGATCGTGGCCGTCGCCCGCCAGGTCACAGCTGTCCGCGATCAGGGTGTCGAGGTGGCCATCGTCGTGGGAGCGGGCAACATCTACCGCGGCATGAAGGGGGCGGCGGCCGGCATGGACCGCGCCACAGCCGACTACATGGGGATGCTCGCAACGGTCCTGAACGCCCTGCCACTTCAGGACGCCCTCGAGACGCTGGGAACCAACACGCGGGTCCAGTCGGCGCTGGGGATCTCCGAGGTCGCCGAGCCCTACATCCGCCGCCGTGCCATGCGCCATCTCGAGAAGGGGCGCGTCGTGATCTTCGCCGCCGGGACCGGCAACCCGTTCTTCACGACCGACACGGCCGCCGCCCTTCGCGCCGCCGAGATCCACGCCGAGATCATCCTGATGGCCAAGAACGGCGTCGAGG
>CAZFGJ010000048.1:0-18040 GCA_964518445.1 uncultured Solirubrobacteraceae bacterium | reverse complement strand
TCGAGGAAGCGTTTTCGCCCCTCATCAAGTTGTTCGAATCCATCATGGTGTTCATCCACGACAACCTCGTGGGGGGCAGCTGGGGGTTCGCGATCATCGGGCTGACGGTGCTGATCAGGGCGGTTCTCGTGCCCCTGACCTATCGGCAGCTGAAGTCGATGCAGGAGATGCAGCGGCTTGCGCCCCAGATCAACGTCCTGAAAGAAAAGTACAAGGACGACAAACAGCGCCAGCAGCAGGAGTTGATGAAGTTCTACCAAGAGAACAAAATCAACCCGCTGGCCTCCTGCCTGCCGCTGTTGCTGCAGCTTCCGGTCTTCATTTCGCTGTTCTACATGCTGCGGACGGACCTCAAGAAGCAGATCTGCCCCGAAGGCCTCGTCCAGTGGTACAACAGGCACCCGTACGAGGCTGTCACGAAGTACAAACACCCGGTCCCGGTCGACACGGTCGCCCATCTGCCCGTGAAGTTCGTCGAATCGACTGCCTGCCAGACCGTCGCACCGGGTTCGGGGAAGTTCCTGTTCATTCCCGACATCACGAGCAAGGCGACCGGCGCCGTCCTCGTGGTGCTGCTCCTCGTCTACGTCGGATCGCAGCTCGGCTCGACGCTGATCGCCACCGCCACCGCGGACCCGAACCAGCGCCGCCTGATGCTGCTGCTGCCGCTCGTCTTCGTAGTGATCCTCTACCGGTACCCCGCCGGCCTCCTGGTCTACTGGATCACAACAAACCTCTGGACGATCGGGCAGCAGTATCTGATCAAACGACATATGGGTCCGCCGGTGAAACCGGGAGATACGCCAGTTCCAGAAGCCAACGGCAAGCCCAGTCGCGCGGTCAAGCCGGCGCTCAGCGGCGCCGTTGCAGGGGGCGGATCCACGTCCCCTGCGCCCAGTGCCGAACCGGCTGCTGCGCCTCCGCGACCACCCCGTAAGAAGAAGAAAAGGTCAGGTAGAAGGCGATGAGTGATCACGACCAGGACGAGGACGTCGAGCCCTCCGACGCGCTGCAGGATCTTCTCGAGGAGATCGCCGACGATCTCGGACTCGACGCCGAGGTGGAGATCGAGGAGGCCGACGGCGTACTGACTGGCCGCCTCGAGGGCGAGAACGTCGGCCTGTTCATCGGCCGCCACGGCCAGACGATCGATGCCGTTCAGCACCTGGCCCAGCGCATCGTCTTTCCCGAGGGCCCGTCGTCGGTTCGCGTCGTAATCGACGCAAACGGCTATCGCGAGCGGAGGGCCGACGCGCTCAGGGGGGAGGCCGACGATGCCGCCGACGAGGCAATCGAGACCGGGAAGCCCGTCGAGCTCGAGCCGATGCCCCCGTTCGAGCGCCGGATCGTTCACGAGTATCTGCGCGAGCGCGGAGACGTGGAGACGCACAGCGAGGGAAATGAGCCACAGCGCTTCCTCGTGGTCTCTCCGCCGGCAGACGGTGGGAGTTCCTAGCGTTTCATGTGAAACCCCCTCCGCCGTGAGGGGGCCGGGGTGATGGGCAACGAGGCAGCGACCGCGCGGGGGTTGGAAGGCCTCCGGGAACGTTATGGCCTGAGTTCGCTGGCGATCGAGCGCCTCGAAGTTCTGCTGGAGGCCCTGACCGGCGACAGCCGGGCACCCACCACGGTGCGGGATCCGCTCGGTGTCCTCGACTCGCATATCGCCGACTCGCTTGTCGCCCTGGAGCTCGACGAGGTTCGCGCGCCTGGACGGGTCGCGGACATCGGTGCAGGCGCCGGGCTTCCGGGCCTTGCGCTCGCGAGCGCCCTGGAGGAGTCCAGTTTCTGGCTGGTCGAGAGCCAGACGAGCAAGTGCGCGTTCATCGCCGCTCTGGGCGCCCGCGCCGGGATCGCAAACGCGCGAGTGGTGTGCAAGCGGGCCGAGGACTGGAACGACGGGGCAGAACTGCACGATCTCGTGGTTTGCCGCGCGCTGGCGCCGCAACCGGTCGTGTTGGAGTACGCGTCTCCTCTGTTGAGGCCGGGCGGACGCCTCGTGGAGTGGCGGGGGGCCCGCTCAGACGCGGAAGAGCTCCTGGCCGCCGGAGCCGCTGAGGTTCTGAACCTGTCTCCTGTGGCGGTCCACCACGTTCAGCCCTTCGCCGGAGCGCGCGACCGGCACCTCCATGTCTTCGAGAAGGTCGGGCCCACTCCCGCGGGGTTTCCGCGCCGAACAGGCCTTGCGCGCAAACGCCCTCTGGGCTCCTAGCGCCGCGAAGCCCCTGTATTGCCCGGAATTTCCAGGCGCGATCGACGCGGCCGTCTCCATCCATCGTTAGCTTGGTGGGTTGATGGGTACCGTTTACGCGATCGCGAATCAGAAGGGCGGCGTCGGCAAGACGACGACCGCAGTGAACGTGGCCGCCTGCATCGCCGAGGCCGGCTATTCCACGCTGCTGGTCGATGTGGACCCGCAGGCCAATGCGACTGTCGGCCTGGGCACCGAGCGTTCGCGGGCGCCGGGGCTCTACGAGGTGCTTTCGGGCGAAGTGGATGCGCGGGACGCGCTTGCGCCGACACCCGTGGAGGGGCTCAGTCTGATCCCGGCCGGCGCGGGCCTTGCCGGCGCGAACGTCGAGCTGCCGAGGATCGAGGGCTTCGAGCAGCGCCTGAAGGACGCGCTCGAGTCGATCCGCGGTGACTTTGAGTACATCCTGCTCGACTGCCCACCGTCGCTGGGGCCGTTGACCGTATGCGCCCTGGTTGCCGCCGACCGCGTGATCGTCCCGGTCCAGACGGAGTACTTCGCGCTCGAGGGGCTGGCCGGTCTGCTGGAGACGCTCGCCCTGATCCGCCAGGAGCTCAATCCGCGCCTCACCGTCGCGGGGATGCTCCTCACGATGCACGACGCACGCACCAGACTGGGCCAGGATGTCGAGCGGGAAGTACGCGCTCACTTCCCCGACCTGGTCTTCGACACCGTGATACCGCGAAACGTGAGAGTCGGCGAGGCGCCGAGCTACGGACTCCCGGTGACGCATCACGATCCCCACAGCGCCGGGGCTGAGGCGTACTTCGAACTGGCAAAGGAGGTGGCGGCCCGTGGCTAAGGCAAGACCAGGGATGGGGCGGGGACTTGGAGCGATCCTGTCCGTTTCAACCGAGGGCGCGAGACCGGAGGGCGAGGAGCTCCGCCAGCTTCCGACCGATCTGATCGTCCCGAATCCGAAGCAGCCGCGGCGGGAGTTCGATGCCGAGACACTGGAGGCGCTCGCCGGCTCGCTCGGAGAGCAGGGCGTGATTCAGCCGGTGCTGGTCCGACCGCAGGCCGGCGGCACCTATGAGCTCGTCGCCGGTGAGCGGCGGTGGCGGGCAGCACAGTTGGCGGGCCTGAGGTCCATCCCCGCGCTGGTTCGCGAGCGCGAGGACGCCGCCGCGCTGGAAGTTGCCCTGATCGAGAACATGGCGCGGGAGGACCTGAACCCGATCGAGGAGGCCCGCGCATGCGCGGCACTGGTCGAGGAGCTGGGGCTCACGCGCAAGGAGATCGGGCGCCGCGTGGGTAGGAGCCGGGTGGCCGTGAGCAACCTGGTGCGACTGCTGGACCTCCCTGACGAGGTCATCGACCTGCTTCAGCAGGGGCAGCTGAGCGAGGGCCACGGACGGGCGCTGCTGCTCGCCGAGGACCACGCCGCCCGGCGGCTACTGGCTCGCCGCGCGGTCGAGCACGGCTGGTCGGTCCGGCTCACCGAACAGAGGGCGCGCGACAGCAACGCAGGCCGCGAGCCCGCCCCGCCCCGCCCCGCGGTGGCGGTTCATCCCGATCAGGAACAGGCCGCGGCGGAGATCTCCCAGGCGCTCAGCGGCGCCCTGGGGGCCGACGTCAAGGTCCGGCCGGTCGGCGGCGGCTATCGAGCGGAGATGTCCTTCGCCTCGCCCGAGGAGGCCATCGAGTTCGCTCGCCGGGTCCGCCCCCGGGTAGTGGCCTAGGCTTCGCCGGCCGCGGGGACAACGCGGCGATAAGATGCCAGTGCGATACGAGGAAGCGGTGCTGTGCAGATTGTCACAATCTCATAGATTCCGCATTGTAGAGCCATATTTGGGCGATTAGCTCAGTCGGTTAGAGCGCTTCTCTGATAAGGAAGAGGTCCCAGGTTCGAATCCTGGATCGCCCACTGGAGTCGAGTTGTGGCAGGCGGCCAGGGCGGCCCGCCTAGCCCGAGCCGGTGAAGTTCCATGTGTCGTCGAAGCTCAGGCCGCCTTCGGCGCTCGTCGTGTGGCCCTCGAGGAGGTTGGAGCTCGAGCTCCGCTGGACCTGGCCGGCGGGATAGCCGGGGGCGATCGGGTTCGGGTAGCCGACTTCAAGGAAACGAACCACGATCGGCTCGTCCGACGGCGCGGAACAGTGGTAGGTCGGGGCCGTCAGCGGATCGCCGCTCGCCCTGAGCGAGTAGTAGAAGGGCTGTGGCTCGGGTTGCTGCACGCTCGGGTTGGCTCTCACGTCCTCGATCGTCATTCCCGTCGTGCCAAGAGCGCTGTTTTCCGTCGCGTCGTCGGTACCCGACCCTTCACACCCGGCGGCGGTCACCGCCCAAGTCACGCTCCCGCTTACGACGTCATACGGGATCGACGTCGTCCCATCGAGGTAGGAGGGGAATTCGGGGTCGTGGACGTAGGTCGCCGTGCCGTGGACGGTCTCGAGGAAGGACGGATCCGCTTCCGAGGTGATCACCCGCGTCCAGGTGCCGTCGTATTGATGCGGAAGGCGGCCGGAGTCAATCACCACATTGACGAGTTCATCGTGGCTCTGGCCGCGCTTGGAGGTATGCGTGAGACGTACGACGTCGGTTTCGCCGGGCTGTGCGGTCAAGGGCGCCGCGTAGGTGAACGTGGCGTCGGGGTTGCCGACCGTCTGGGTCGGCGTGACCCGGTTGGCAATGTTCACCGCTGTCATGGGACCAGAGAAGGTCTGGCCATGGTGGTCATACAGGTGAGCCACGATCGGGACCGTTGCGCCGGCTCTCACGTGTAGCGTCCGCGAGTCGGGCAGGATGCTGACGCACCCTCCGTGGACGCGGTGCTGGACGATGTTCAGCATCTGCTCGATGTAGTCGTGGACGATCAGCTCGGCCACATACAGACCGAGCACCCGCCCACCACCGGCGATCGCGTCGTCGGAGGCGGTCGTGGTCGTCGTCGTGAGGTCGAAGTAGTTGCTGCCTTCCGCCTGGCGAAAATTGCCCGCCGAGACGTCTCCGCCGACCGACCGGTGGGAGTGCGCCGAGTTCGAAGCGAACGACCATTTCCCGTTGACGTCGACGGCGGAGATCTGCGCGCTGTCGTTGAAATGCGCGAGGACCTGGCCCGTGAACGTGGACGTCTGGTCGATCGACACGGCGGAGCTGCTGCGTTGGTCGCGCAGGCTCAAGTCGAGAGTCCCCCGGGCAATCCCCCCCGCGTCGGGACACTTGTTCATCAACCATCTCACCTTGAGGGTCTTCGTCCCGGTCGCCGACCTGGCACCTTTGACGCGCGTCGCTCGGGTTGTCTCGGTCGTCTGGAAGTCCGCCCCCTGGTCGTCGAACGTGTTGATCGCGGTGGCGCGGTCCGAGTGCGTGGTGACGGTTCCGTTTTCATTCGTGACAGTGTCGGCGTCGCGCGCCGACCGGGCACCCGCTCTCCGGCTGCTCGCCGTTGCCCCGGTTGTTGCCGGCGCGTAGGTGCTCACAACCTTGAGCAGCCCCGCATCGGTAAGCGCGTCGATCGCGGCTACCCTGCGGGCGGCCGCTGTCCTGAACGCCCGCACAACCCTGACCGGCAAGAAGGATGCCCCCAGGGCACGCGTCTTCGCCAACAGGAGCGCCGGCGACTTCGGGACAGTCACGACACGCGGCGCGCACACGGTCGCGTGGTCGAGTGGTCCGCCCTTGTGGTGCACATAGCTGACCGCCAGGCGAACCTGACCGTGCGGACACGCCCGGACCTTCGCAACACGTCCCGCTGCCGGCGCAGCAAGCAGCGCGCCGAAAACCACCGCCGCCAGGATGATCCGATACCTCGTCCCCCGCAGGGGCCCGAAGACTCCCACCACGTTGGGAAGTATCGCACCGACTCCTCGTCACGATAGGCTCGGTGAATGGACAAGGCCAGAGCGACGGAGATCCTCGCCCGGGAGCGCCTCCGCGTGGAGCAGGCGATCGCCGCCCGCTCCCAGCAGGACGCACAGTCGGCGCAGGACCAGGAGGAACCCGGCGAAGGCGGATCGGAGGACCTCTACGAAAAGGAGGTCCAGGTGGGGATCGAGGCCGACCTGGCAGATCAGCTCGCCGCGATCGAGCGTGCCGAGGCGCGCCTCGCGGGCGGCACCTACGGCATCTCGGTCGACAGCGGCCAGCCCATCCCCGACGCCCGCCTTGAGGCGCTGCCGACGGCAGAGCGGACCGTCGAGGAGCAGCAGGCCCGCGGCCAGTAGCGCCCTCGTCGCTCCGTGAGACCCCCGGCGGTCCTCGCGTCTGCACTGCTTCTCCTGGCCCTCGCCGGCTGCGGAGGCCAATCGCCCGCGGCAGAGATGGCCGCCACGAGTAGCACGGTAGCCCCGGCCGCGACCGTCACCCAGGCGGACACACAGACCATCCCCGCGACCGGCACCGCCACCGCGACCGTCCCCGGCACGACGACGGCGCCGGCCACCAACCCCGTCGTGGCGCCCGAAGCTCCAAGGCCTTCGATCCACCAGTGGCCGATTCCCTTTCCCGCCGCTCGCCGGCATCAGATGGCGGCCTACTCGCTACGTCACTACAGCGAAGACACCTACGTCCTCTCGCACCCAAAAGTGATCGTCGAGCACTACACCGAGACGGCGACGGCAGGCGCCGCCTTCAACACCTTTGCCGCCGACGTTCCCGACAACGAGTTTCACGAGCTGCCCAACACCTGCGCGCACTTCCTTGTCGAGCCGAGCGGGAGAATCGACCAGCTCGTACCGCCCTCGATCCGCTGTCGTCACACGACCGGACTCAACTGGACGGCCATCGGGATCGAGAACGTCGGCTTCTCAGACCAGGCGATCCTTGGCGACCATGCCCAGATCGCAGCCTCGCTGAAGCTGACCCGCTGGCTTCGCTGCCGCTACGGGATCACGCTCAACAACGTCATCGGGCACAGCGAGAGCCTGTCCTCGCCCTACCATCACGACCGTGTGCCGGCCTTCCAGCACCAGACCCACTCGGACTGGAGCCGCGCCGACATGTCGACATACCGTCACCTTCTCGCCAGGACGCCCTGCCCCACCTGAGGGGCGGACCGCCGGCGACGTGACGCCCCTGCAGCGACACGCGGCCGGGTTGACCGGCGCGCGTGCCTCTGACGAGGATCTTCTTTAGACGATTCCGCTGGGCTGAGCGCGGGTGCCCGGTTCCTGCACCGGGACCGAGTTCGGCGGCACTTCGACCGGCGAGGTTTTGAAACAGCTTTCTTCGCTCGGCGTCAGCGTGACCGTCGGCAGGTGCGGGTTCTTAGCGTTGGGTGGTGCAGCGAAGTTGAAGGCGCCGGTGAGGTCGCCCGTCGTTTCGCGGCGCCATTCGCTCAGGTTCGGCACCTCGACACCAAAGCGCGTCTCGAGGAAGCGCAGCGTCGAGGTGTGGTCATAGACCTCCGAGGAGACCAGACCGCCCCTTGTGAACGGAGAGACCACCAGCATCGGCACGCGGAAGCCCAGGCCGATCGGCCCCGTTTCCCCGCCATCGTCTTCGGTGATGTCCGGGACCGTGATGTACTCGCCAGGCGTGCCCGGGGGCGCGACCGGAGGAGCGACATGGTCGAAGAAGCCACCGTTCTCGTCCCAGGTGATGAAGACGGCAGTTTTTTCCCAGACTTTTTTGTGTTTCATGAGCATCTTCAGCAGTTCGGCCGTGACGTGCTCACCGGTCTTGGCGCTGCCGTTGCCCGGGTGCTCGGTTTCGCTGAGTGAGGCGTTGACCCATGAGACCTGGGGCAGTTCGCCTTTGGCCAGGTCCTTCTTGAACTGGTGAGCGTAGGGCTGTTCGAACGCCAGTTTTTTGAGGGTCGGGTTGGTGTGGAAGTTTTTGAAATATTCCAACTCGTTGTCCTCGTTGCCCGCCGCCGTGCCGCTGTAGACCTTCCAGCTGACGCCCGCCGCGCTGAGCTGCTCGGGCATCGTTGTCCACGTGAACTTGCCCGCGGCCCGGGGGTCGGCTTTCTCGAGCGTCTCGACCAGCGGACCACCGTGTTCCCCGTTGGGGTCGATCGTCCCGGTCATCGAGTAGAGCCGGTTCGGGTCCGTGGGCCCGAGCACCGAGCAGTGGTAGTGGTCACACAGCGTGAACGAGTTGGCCAGCGCCCGGTAGAACGGGATGTCGGCCTGCTCGTAGTAGCCCATCGTCGCCGCGCCGGCCGCTTTGCCGTCGGAGGCCACGTGGACCTGGACGAACTTGTCCATAGCGCCGCCGTTCCAGCATTTGTGCTGGGGCTGCCAGCTGTGCGTGATGTCCGGGAAGCACTGCGCCATGTCGCCCGGGTTCAGGTGGAAGGGCAGAAGCTTTCCTTCGAATCCAGGTTCGGCCCAGCCTTCCTGTTCGAAGATCGATTTCGCGCCCGGCGCGCTGAAGCCGTCGACCCCGCTGTAGGTGCCGAAGTAGTGATCGAACGAGCGGTTCTCCTGAATCAGGATGACCACGTGCTCGATGTCAGACAGTTTGCCGAGCGGTTTGCTTTTGGCCGCACTGGCGATCTGCGCCAGCGGATCGGCGGCAAGAGCTACGGCCCCGGCGGCGGCTCCTGCCTGCAGAACCGCCCTACGCGTTAGACGCGAGTCCATTCTCCCTCCTCCTTTTGAGCGCCCTCCCCCAGAGGACAGTTGCAGGAAACAGTACTGCCCGAGCGCGATTTTCGCCAGTCGGATGTCTCAGTCCCGACATTGCCCGCCGGAATCTCGCGGAAAAGACTCGGCGGCGCGATCATGTAACAGCCCACTCGAGGACGGTTTGAAAGGAGCTCCACATGCATGACGAGGCCGCCGTTGCCGAGCGCTTCCTAGCACTCCATCGAAGCGAGAGGCCGCTCGTGATGGCGAACGTCTGGGACCGCGGATCGGCCCGGCTGCTCGCCTCACTGGGCTTCGCGGCACTCGCCACGACCAGCAGCGGGCACGCCGCATCCCTGGGACGGCTCGACTACGAGGTCTCGAGAGACGAGGCCCTGGCGCACGCAGGCGATCTGACAGCCGCCGTCGAGGTCCCCATCTCCGCCGACCTGGAGGACTGCTTCCCCCGTGAGCCCGGCGGCATCGCCGAGACGGTCCGGCGCGCCGCCGCCGCTGGGCTCGCCGGGTGCTCCATTGAGGACTGGGATCAGGCTGAGGGCTCGCTGATCGAGGTCGAGCGGGCAGCCGAGCGGGTTTCGCTGGCAGTCGAGCAGGCGCGCACGCCCGGCGCCCGTCTCGTCATCACGGCCCGTGCCGAGAACCACATCCGCGGGAACCCCGACATCGAGGACACGGTGGAGCGCCTGCGCGCCTACCAGCAGGCCGGCGCCGACGTCCTCTACGCGCCGGGGGTCGAGCGCCTCCAGGACATCGAACTGATCGTCTCCTCCGTCGAGCGTCCTGTGAACGTCCTGATCCGGCCAGGCACTCCGTCCCTTTCAACCCTGGCCGAGGCCGGGGTTGCCCGCGTCTCGATCGGGGGCGCCCTTGCCTTCTTCGCCTATGGCTCGGTCGCTCGGGCCGCCGCGGAATTGCTCAACGAGGGCTCGTACGGATTCCTCGAGGATGCCGCGACCGGCTCGGCCGCCGCCAGGAGCGCCTTCGGCCGCTGAGGCTCAGCGCACCTGCGCGGTGTAGAGGCGGTAGTCGGGCAGCGACCGGATGTTGGTTCGCCGGGGCTCACCGAACCCGGCCGCATTCATGTGGCCTCTGAGCTCCTCCTCGGAGAGGACATCCGACCCCGAGGTCAGGTGGAAGAAGAGCTGGAAGATCGCGGCCGAGCTGACAGGCTTCTCGCCAGGCTCGGGCCGGAACATGTCGAGCACCGCCAGCGTCCCACCTGGGCGGAGGGCCGAGCGCAGCCGCCCGAGCAGCTCGTCCCGCTGAGGGGTGCTCAGGTGGTGGACGATCGAGAACGCGAGGATCGCATCGTGCGGGCCGCCCAGGTCGCTGCTCAGCATGTCGCCCTCGACGTGCTCGACCGTGTCCTGCATGCCGGCCTCGCGAATGATCTCGCGCCCCACCGCAACCGAACCCGGCAGGTCGAGAACCGTCGCTCGCAGCCCGGGGTGGCGCATGCAGAGGGCCGCCGAGAACCAGCCGTGCCCACCTGCGACGTCCAGCACCGAGCCGGCCCCCGAGGGCAGTTTGATCGCCCGCGCCACTTCGTCGGCCGAGAGGCGGGCCAGCTCGAACTGGCCGCGGATGTAGACGGGCCAGCTCGGGTGCTCCGGTGCGAGCCCGTGGTCCAACATCGACCCGGCCCGGCCTCTCAGGACATCCTCGAGCCCGCCCCACCAATCCCAGTATTCGAGCGTGTGCTCGACGTAGGTGCCCACATAGGTCGGCGATGCCGGGTCCAGCCATCTCCGCCCGTCGGCACTCAGGCGGAATTGAACGCCCGACAGCTCGAGCAGGCCCTCCCCGGTGAGAAGTTCGAGCAGCATCCGAAGGGGTTCGGCCTGTGCACCCAGCCGGGCCGCCAGCTCATCCGCACTCGCCGGGCCCCCCGCAAGCGTCGCGAAGACCCCCAGCTCCTGCGCGACCCCGACACCCCGTGCGGTCGGCATGCCGATGAATGCCTTGCCAACCGGCACCGGCACCTTGCGCAGCCTTATCCCCAGGCGCTCTGTGAGTGTGTCCCCCGCAAAATCCAGCCGCATGATGCGCAACTTACTTGCCTAGATGCGCATTTGTCAAGTAACTTGCCTATTCTCTGAGTGCGATGAATGACTCCGACGCCGATCTGGCCCGGCTGCTGCGCCTCTCCGCTCGATCGATGGAGCGCTCCATGATGCGTGCCGCATCCAGGGCCGGGCTCGAGATGCTGCGCCCAAGTCACCTGACCGTCCTGCGGGTTCTGGACCCTGGCACCGAGGGGGCAAGGGCAGGTGACATGGCCCGGGACGCGGACGTCAGCCGCCAGGCGATCCAGCAGATCGTCATCGACCTCGAATCGCTGGGGATCGTCGAATCGGTTCCCGACAGCAGCGATGGCCGGGCCCGGCTGGTCCGCTACACGGCCTTTGGCCGGCGCGGCTACAAACGGTGCATGCGCGAGTTCGGTCGTATAGAGGCCGACCTCGAAGCGGAGATCGGCGCGCGTGCCATGCGCGGCCTGAAGCGCACGCTCCTGAGAATCGCCGAGACCGAGAGCTAGGCGCGCGTCAGGCCGGTCCGCACCCGCTCGCCCTTTGGATCGAACAGCGGCTCCTTGGCCACCTCGCCGCTGATCCACTCGCCGAAGATGTCCACTTCGACCGCCGTGCCGATCGCGACCCCGGCGGGAAGATAGGCATAGGCGATCGAGCGTTCCACGGTGTAGCCGTAACCGCCGCTGGTCACACGCCCGATGGTCTCGCCGCCGACCCGGACCGGCTCGTTGCCCAGCGCGACCGAGCGGGGGTCCTCGAGCACCAGGCAGCGCAGTCGGCTCTCAGGCTCGCCCGCCGACTGGAGAGCCTCGCGTCCGATGAAGTCGCCCTCCTTCTTCACGCAGAAGCCCAGCCCCGACTCATAGGGCGTCTCATCGGGAGTGATGTCGGCCGCCCAGACCCGGTAGCCCTTCTCCAGACGCAGCGAGTCGATCGCCCGGTAGCCGCAGGCGCGTAGACCCTGATCACACCCGGATTCCCAGATCGAGCGCCACAGACCCGGCCCGTACTCCGTCGGGCAGTAGATCTCCCAGCCGAGCTCACCGACGAAGGTGACCCGCAGCGCCCGCACCGGCACGTCGCCGACGGCGAGCTCGTGCATCCTCATGTAGCCGAAGTCGAGCGGATCGGGGGTCAGCGGGGCCAGGATCTCGGGCGCCCGCGGCCCCCAGAGGGCGAAGCAGGCCCAGCGGGCGGTCACGTCGGCGCAGCGCACGCTTCCGTCCGTCGGGGCGTGCCGCCGGATCCAGCTGAGGTCGTGGTTGCCGAAGGCCGTTCCCGTGACGATCGAGAAGATCTCGTCCTCGACCCGAGTGACGGTGAAGTCGCACTCGATCCCCCCGCGGTGGTTGAGCATCTGCGTGTAGGTGATCGCCCCGACATCCCGGGCCACGCGGTTGTCGCAGAGGCCTTCGAGGAAATCGGCAGCCCCCGGGCCGGAGATCTCGAGCTTGGAGAACGAGGACTCGTCGAACAGGCCCGCGTGCTCCCGGGTCGCACGGTGCTCGGCCCCGATGGCGGCCGACCAGTGCATTCCGGCCCAGCCTCGGGGACGCAGCGACTCATCTCCCGCCGGGGCGTTGGACTCGTACCAGTTGACTCGCTCCCAGCCGGACTTCTCTCCGAAGGCCGCCCCGTGCTCGGAATGCCAGGGGTAGGCGCTGGAAGTGCGCAGCGGCCGTCCGGCCTGACGCTCGTGCCCGGGGTAGCGGATGTCGTAGTAGGTCTCGTAGACCTCCTTGGCCCGCTTGAGCGTGTAGCTGGGCGAGCGGAAGTGGGGTCCGAAGCGGCGAATGTCCATCTCCCACATGTCCATCGCCGGCTCGCCGTCCTGGATCCACTGGGCCATGGCCCGTCCGATCCCGCCGGCTCCCGCGAGGCCGTGGGCGCAGAACCCGGCAGCGACGAAGAACCCCCGCACCTCGGTCTCCCCCAGGCAGAACTCGTTGTCCGGGGTGAAGGCCTCGGGCCCGTTGATCAGGCGCGTCACGGTGATCTCATCCATCACCGGCACCCGCCGCCGCGAGTTCGCCGCGATCTCCTCGAAGCGGGGCCAGTCCTCTTCGAGGAGTCGCCCGTTGAAGTCGGCCGGCACGGCGTCGACGAGGTGTTCGTCGAGCGCCCAGGGCGCCGACTGGCGCTCGTAGCCGCCCATGATCAGGCCGCCCCCCTCCTCGCGGAAGTAGATCAGCAGGTCCGGGTCGCGCAGCGTCGGTAGATGCTCGCCCGGCGTGCGCTCACGGAAGGGCTGCGTCACCAGATACTCGTGCGCGAACGGGACGATCGGAACGCGGACCCCCGCCAGGCGACCGATCTCGGCGGCAAACATGCCGCCCGCGTTGACGATCACCTCCGCCTCGATCGGACCCCACTCGGTCTGCACGCCCCGAACGGCTCCGTCGCGGACCTCGATCGATTCGACGCGGGTGTGGGTGAAGATCTGGACTCCCCCCGCCCGCGCGCCGTCGGCCAGCGCCGTCGTCAGCAGTGACGGGTCGAGGTAGCCGTCGGTCGCGAGGTAGGAGCCGCAGCGCACGCCGTCCGTCTCCATCAGGGGAAACAGATCCTTGGCCTCCTGCGGGGAGATCAACTCGAGGGGGAGGCCGAACGTCTTCGCCCATGCGACCTGGCGCATCACCTCCTGCTCGCGCTCCGGGGTGCAGGCCAGGCGGATGCCGCCGCACTCCACCCAGCCGCAGTCAAGCGTCCTGTAGAGCTCGACCGAGTCCATCATCATCCGCGTCAGGGGAAGACTCGAGCGCAGCTGGCCGACCAGGCCGGCCGAGTGGAAGGTCGAGCCGCTGGTCAACTCGTTGCGGTCGAGCAGGACGACATCGGATTCGCCCAGCTGGGCCAGGTGGTAGGCGATGGACGCGCCGCCGACGCCGCCGCCGATGATCACAACCCGCGCCCGCTCGGGAAGCTGCCGGGGTCGAACCACCGCTCAGCCTCCCACCGCTGAGAGCCAGCGATCGAAGGCCGGGTCCTCGGCCGTCGCGCGCATGCGGGTGAAATGCTCGGCCGCGTAGCCGTCGAAGTCGAACTCGAGCTCCGATACGTGTGACTGCATGATCCCCCAGGCGCCCTCGCGAACGTCCGAGAGAACCCGCATCAGTTTCAGTGTCGCCGTCTGGGCCTCCGACGGCGCCTCTCCGAGGTAGGCCCGCAACAGCCTATTGTCGGTTGTCTCGAGGAAGTCGTTGTTAACGGAAAGGTTGCCCAGATCGAACCAGGGGCTCCCCATGCCTGCGTACTCCCAGTCGACCAGCATGACCCGGCCACGCTCACGGTCCAGGACGATGTTGCCCGCCAGGAGATCGTTGTGACAGGGGCGCAGGGACTCCTCGCCTCCGAGCGCCGCGGTGATCCGCCCGGCGATGTCCATCGCCTGCCGGTAGACCTCGGGCAACTCGGCGCCGCGGCCACCGATGATCTCCGTGTAGTCCTTCAGCAGATCGGGCACCCAGAACCGCGTGGGCAGATCGATCCCCGAGTCGTGGAAGGCGCGGAGAGCCGCGCCCAGTTCCTCAGCCCGCGCCTCGAGCTCGGGCCCCGCAAGGGCCTGGCAGGTCAGAAACTCGGTGACGAGGCCGCCCTCGAACTCGGCCGCCACGCCCGGCGCGATGCCCAGCCCGGCGGCGGCTTCGTTCGCCAGGCGCTCCGCCCGGCGGCTGATCCCCAACAGATCCGTGTCCTTGCCGTGAAGGCGGACCACGTACTCCTGTCCACCCATGAGGACCCGGTAATTGCGGTTGGTGATGCCTCCCTCAAGGGGGGCCGGCTCGCCGCCGACTGGTCCCAGAGAGGGCTCGAGACGCTGCAGGATGTCGCTCAACTCTCCCACCGCTCCGACTGTCCCTTGTTCGATAAGGCACACAACCTATACCTTCAAAAGCCATGACCGCCTCCGGCGCCCTGAGCGACCGTCGGGGAGATCGTTCGGCGGCTGAGCTGATCGAGCAGGTCGACATGGCCGCCGCGTCGGAGGCTGTCCTGGGAGGAGTGGTGCGGACCCCCACGATCGACTGCCCCGAGCTGGGGCGCCAGATCGGCAGCCCCGTCGCGCTGAAGGCCGAGTGCCTGCAGGTGACGGGCTCCTTCAAGCTGCGCGGGGCACTAAGCAGGATCGCCGCGCTGGGTGAGCCCCCCGAGGCGGGCCTGGTGACCGCCAGCGCCGGCAATCACGGCCGGGCGGTCGCCGCCGCCGCGGGGCTCCGGGGACTGCGCTGCGAGGTCTTCATGCCGCACGACGCGGCCGTCTCCAAGGTCCTCGCGGTTGAAGCTCTGGGCGCGCACGTCACGCTCCAGGGCGCCTCGGTGGATGAGGCTCTCGAACAGGCGAAACAGCGGGGGAGCGAGAGCGGTGCGGCCTTCGTTCACCCCTTCGACGACCTCGACGTGATCGCCGGCCAGGGAACGCTGGGACTCGAGCTGCTCGACGAAGTACCCGACCTCGCCCGGGTGATCGTGCCAGTCGGCGGGGGCGGCCTCGCCTCGGGGGTGGGCATCGCGCTGCGCGGGGCGCCGCGGAAGGTCGAGCTGATCGGAGTACAGGCCAGCGCCTGTGCGCCCTACGCAGACGCGTTCGCCGGCGGTGAGATCCGCTCGGCCACCGAGGCGACGATCGCCGACGGGATCGCCATCAAGCGTCCGGGGGAGCTCACCCTGCCGCTGCTGCGCGCGCTGCTCGACGAGGTCCGCACCGTGCCCGAGGACGAGATCGCCGCGGGCATGGTCTTCCTGGCCGAGCGGGCCAAGCTGGTCGCCGAGGGCGCCGGTGCCGTGGGGGTGGCAGCGCTGATGGGCGGTGATCTGGGCCCGGTATCGGGAACGACGGTGGTGATCGTCTCGGGCGGCAACGTCGACAGCGGCCTGCTGGCGGCGCTCCTCCTGCGCCATGAAACCGAGGAGGGAAGGCGCGTGCGGCTCTTCACCCGCGTGCCGGATCGTCCCGGGGGGCTGGCCGAGCTGCTCGGCCTCGTGGCGAGGGCGCGGGCCAACGTTGTCAGCGTGGAGCACCTGCGCGAAGCGGTGGCCCTGCATGTGCGCGAGACGGGCGTCGAGTTGACGCTCGAGACGCGGGGGCCGCGGCACACCGAGGAGGTCCTGGCGGCACTCGCCGAGGCGGGTTACGAGGCGAGTCTCGGCTAGAGCGAGCCGGCGAGCTCGACGAACCGCCTCCAGTCCTCCCGCTTGGAGAGGCGCTCCGGCTCGGCCAGTTTCGGGCTGACTCTCCTGCCGGCACTCAGCAGCCCGGCAGCCTGCTCGATGTCCGCGAAGGCGCCGGCGCCGACACCGGCGAGCATCGCGGCGCCCAGCACCGTCGCGTCGGGCGGCCCGACCGTCAGCTCGATACCCAGCAGATCGGATTGAAGCTCGAGCAGCGTGGCATCTCTGCTCAGCCCGCCGTCGACCTTCAGCGATGTGATCTTCATGCTCGGGACCATCGCCTCGACGATGTCGGCAACCCGCTGGGCGATCGCCTCCAGCGCCGCCCGCGCCAGATGGCCCGGGCGGACGCCGCCGTGCAGCCCGGCGATCACGGCTCGGGCATCGGGCTGCCACCAGGGCGAGCCGAGCCCTGACAGCGCCGGCAGCAGCCGGACGCCGGCGCTGTCGGGCACCTGGGACGCCATTGCCGCCAGCGAAGCGGGGTCCTCGGCAAGTCCGAGCTCGGTTGAGAGCCACTCCAGCAGGGCTCCGGCGGCGAAGACGCCGCCATCGAGCGCATAGGCGACCTCGCCCGGGTTCCCGTCGGCGCCAGGGCCGGCCCAGGCGACGGTCGGCAGAAGGCCCTCGCAGCGGTCCGGCCCGGCCGTGCGCCCGAGCACGAACACTCCGGTCCCGTAGGTCGCCTTGGCCTGACCGGGCGAGACGGCACCCGACCCGACGAGGGCAGCCTGCTGGTCGACCAGCTGCGCCCGCAGCGGAAGCGCCACGCTCCAGCGCTCGTGACGGAGCTCTCCCAGATCTCCGTATGTCGGCCCGACGGCGGGGAGCAGGCCGGGGTCGATCCCGAACTCCCTTAGGAGCGTCTCGTCCCAGTTTCGCCCGCCGATGGCCAGCAGCTGTGTCCGTGAGGCGGTCGAGAGGTCCGTCGCAAATCGACCTCCCAGGCTTTCGCGGAGGAACGCGTCGACCGTCCCCAGTCGCAGCCTCCCGCCGGCTCGCGCCTCCTGCAGCCCCGAGCCCTCCCGCAGCAGCCAGGCCAGCTTGCCGGCCGAGAAGTAGGGATCCAGCGGAAGCCCCGAGCGCTCCTCCACGCCAGGCGCGATCTCTCCGAGCAGCTCCTCCTGGCGCTTGTCCTGCCACACGATCACGGGCGAGAGCGCCCGGGCGCTGCCGGGCTCCCAGGCCATGACCGACTCGCCCTGATGGTCGAGGCCCGCGGCAAGGATCTCGCGTCCCTCGGCGGCGTCCAGTACCTCGGCGACCGTCTCGAGAACGGCCTCGAGAATCAGCTGGGGGTCCTGCTCCACCCACCCTGCCCGGGGGTGGCTCACGGGAACGGCTCGCCGGGCGATTGCGACGGGCGTCAGGTCGAGCTCGAACAGCCCGGCCTTCACGGCGGTCGTCCCCTCGTCGATCCCCAGCAGCAGCGGGCTTCTCAAACGGCTGTCGCCTTCGAGCTCTCGCCTGATGCGCGGTGCCGGGGGGCGCGGGCCCACCAGGACTGATGTTCGTAACTGCCGGACTCGACCCGGCGCGGAGCGGGCAGCGCTCGCGGAGGGAGCGGCTGGACTGCCCCCTCCTCGCTCAGCAGCTCGACCACGTACTCGCCGATTCCCAGCGAGGCGGACAGGCCCGTCGAGCGGATCGCCGCGACATGCAGCAGGCGGTGCATCCGCTGTGAGAACTCGATCAGGTAGTTGAAGCCCGCTCCGGCCGGCCGGAGGCCCGCGTAGATGCCGATCTGCTCAGCCGTCTCGAGCGGCGGGTAGGTCCTGCCGACTCGGGCGAGGATCGTCTCGGCGGCGTCGGGCTCGACCGACCAGTCCTCCTTGTCAGCCCGGTCACGGGCGGTCGGGCCGGCCACAAGCTCGCCGGCAAGCGTCGGGAACACCAGGACCCCCTTGCCGAGGCTCGACGGCACCGGCAGCAGGATCCGGTCGAGAACCGCGTCCTGGGGCATCCTGAAGACGAGGAACTCGCCCTTGCGCGGGTAGATGGCAAAGCTCGCATCGCCGGCCAGGCGGGCGATCCGGTCGGCGAACAGGCCGGC
>CAZFGJ010000047.1:0-18077 GCA_964518445.1 uncultured Solirubrobacteraceae bacterium | reverse complement strand
CGGGCGGCGCCCTGCGGGCGGTATTCGACGAGTCCTTCCTACTCGACGGGTTGACGATCCCGGTGCAGGCCAGCACGGGAATCGGCATTGCGCCGCTCCACGCCGGAACCCGCTCGGAGATCCTTCGCTGCGCCGATGTCGCCATGTACCGGGCCAAGGCCCGCCAGACGGGCGTGGAGAGCTACGTCGCCGAATCCGACGGGCACAGCCGCGACTATCTGGCCATGGTCAGCGATCTGCGGATCGCCGTCTCCAGCGGACAGCTGATCCTGGACTACCAGCCGAAGCGAACCATCGGGGAGGAAAAGTTCGCGGGCGTCGAGGCGCTCGTGCGCTGGGAGCACCCCAGGCTGGGGTTGCTTGCGCCGGGCAAGTTCGTGCCGGTGGCCGAGCGCGAGGGGATCATGCGATCGCTGACCCTCTGCGTGCTCGAGCTCGCCCTGGCCCAGCAGCGCCAGTGGCTCAAGGACGGTCATGTGATCCCGGTGGCGGTCAACCTCTCACCGGCCAGCCTGCTCGACACCCGTCTGCCAGAGGAGGTGGGGGAGCTGTTGCAGCGCTACGAGGCAAAGCCCTCGGACCTCGAACTTGAGATCACCGAGGAAACCCTGATGAAGGACGCCGGCCGGGCACTTGACGTGATCGCCCGGATATCGGAGATGGGGGTCAGCTTCTCCCTGGACGACTTCGGCACCGGCTACTCCTCGCTGGCCCAGCTCAAAGAGCTCCCCGTGAGGACGCTCAAGATCGATCGCTCCTTCATCACCAACATGACCGGCAACCCTGACGACGCGAACATCGTGCGCTCGACCATCGAACTCGCACACAGCCTCAACCTGACGGTCGTCGCCGAGGGGATCGAGACGGCCGAGCATCTCCGGTCACTGGGCGAGTTCGGCTGCGACATCGCTCAGGGCTTTCACATAGCCCGCCCCATGCCGGCGGGAGACGTGCCGGTCTGGATCGCCAGGCATACCGCCGGCGCCTCGCGACAGCACCAGCCCGCTCACTGAGTTTCGCCTCGCGTACGCTGCCGCGATGCCCACCGCGGAGCCCGGCCCCTCGCTGACGGAGATCGCTCGTGAGTGGGGCCGGATCGGATGCATCGGGTTCGGCGGCCCGCCGGCCCACGTGTCCCTCTACCGCGACCTGTGCGTCGTGCGCCGCCGCTGGCTGACCGAGGAGCAGTTTGAGCGGGCCCTGGCCGCGACCAATCTGCTGCCCGGCCCACAATCGACGCAGTTGGCCATCTACTGCGCCTGGCGTCTCCGTGGAGGGCGCGGAGCGATCGTCGGCGGCCTCGGCTTCATCCTCCCGGGGCTGATCATGATCCTGGCCCTGTCGGCTCTGTTCCTGGCGGGGTCGCCACCCGCATGGGTTCGAGGAGCCGGCCTGGGAGCAGGCGCAGCCGTTGCGCCCGTGGCGGTGTTCGTCGGCATGGGTGTCGCGCTGCCGATCTGGCGCCGGGCCGCGGACTCGACGCGCCCCCGTCTCGTCCTCTACGCGCTGGCCGGCGCTGTGGCCGCCGCCCTTGCCGGGCCGGGGCTGGTGCTGGTGATGTTCGCCTGTGGCGGAATCGAGATCCTCTGGCGGCGAGGCCGGGACGGCACGCTCGCCGGGCACATCGCGCCCCTTGCGGCACTGGCGGCGGAGCCCGGCGGGACAGGCGCGCTGATCTGGACGGCGTTGAAGGTCGGCGGGCTGGCCTTCGGCGGGGGGTTCGTGATCGTGCCGCTGATGCAGTCGGATGCGGTCGGGACCTACCACTGGATGACCGAAGGCCAGTTCCTGAACGCTGTCGCCCTGGGGCAGATAACCCCCGGGCCGCTGACCCAGACGGTCGCCGCCGTCGGCTATGCGGCGGGAGGCTTCCCCTCGGCGCTGCTGGCGGCGCTGGTGGCCTTCCTGCCCTCGTTCTCCTTCATCCTCCTCGGAGCCGCGCGCTTCGAGCGGCTGCTGGCAAACGAGGGGGTTCGCACGTTCCTCTCCGGTGCCGCTCCGGCGGCGGCCGGAGCGATCATCGGCTCGTCGATCCCCCTGGCCGGGGCACTGAGTGAGGCCTGGCAGGTCGTGCTGCTGGCGGGTGCCGCGCTCGCTCTGGCGGCGCCGCGACGGAGCATCGTTGGAACCCTGTTGGCGGCCGGAGCGATCGGGTCGATCGCCGCCCTGCTGGGCGCCCCGCTGCCCCACTACTAGGCTGGGGCGGCTCAGCCCCCGATCGGACGCGGCGGGGCGATCTGCCAGGCGAAGGCCAGCATCGATGAGGCAGTGAGGTCGATCGCCGGCTCGACGGTCGTGTAGGACTGCTCGTTGTCGGCGAAGACGGCTGAATTGTCGAAGCGGGGGAATTCATCGGTGCCACCCGCAGGGCAGGGCCGCATGCCCGCCACTTCGCCTGAGCTGGCTTCGTCGCTGGGGCCCTCCACCACGGCACCGGCGAGGACCGGCGGCGTGCCGTCCAGCGACCCGAGCAGGTTGGCGAGCTGATGCGAGGGGCAGCTCGGGTAGACGGTGCCGTCGCCGACGATCAGCGATGCGCCCCAGGCGTTGGCGCCAAGGACGTTGCCCAGCCAGCGCTCGCCCAGGTTCGCGAAGGCGCTCTGCCCGGTCAGCTCGTCGTACTCGCCGGCCATCACGGCGAGGCCGTTCCCGTGCGAGGCGGTGTCCGCGCTGGCCCAGGGGAAGCCGAAGCCGAAGGGGTCGGACTGCGCCTGCTCCGAGGCGACGCTCAGCTCGCGCCGAAGGTCGGCGACGAGGCCCGATTCGCCGACGGCGAGGCCCGATGGGCTGCCCGCGGCCCGAAGTGCCCGGACCAGCTCGAAGTGGGCCAGTCCGCTGACGTCGTACAGGTTGAGGGAATCCGAGCTGTGTCTGGCGTGCTCGATGTACTGGCCCGCCCAACTCGCCGCCTGTCCCAGGTAGAACGCCGGCTGGGCGTGCGGCAGGCCGCCCGGAAGCGTCGTCGCGGAGGAGAGTGCGTCCGCCAGCTCGGTGGCTCCCAGCTCGAGGTCGTCGCGCCATTCCCGCTCGGGATAGAAGCTGAAGGGGATCGCCGTCAGGAGCTGGTGGCGTGGATGGGTGTCGGCCAGCCCGAAGATGTGCTCGCCGGCCCGCAGGCAACGTTCCGCGAGCGGCAGGTCGCTGTCCTTGAAGACCTGGAAGCAGAGCCCGAATGCGGCGGCGTCGCGGCCGGCGATGTTCGGACTGACCTTCGATCCCGGGGGGCCGGCCCTGAAGACGGGGCGATGGCGGATGTAGCGGTACAGGGGATCCTGCCCGCCGAAGCCGTCGTCGGCCTGAGGCAGCCGCCAGATGTCGTGATCGCTGGCCGTCAGGCGGTTCCCCGAGCCGATCCCCACCTGGTAGAAGAGCGTCCCCGTCGCGTCGTCCCACATCCGCAGGAGCCATTCCACCCCAAAGCGTGCCTCGGAGGTGAAGTCGGCGCTCGATCCGGGGCCCATCTGAGCGGGGAAGTCGCGCACCCCGGCCAGCATCTCGTCGACCGTGTAGCTGGTGGTCTGCACGAACTTCAGGTAGTCCCCCGCGTCCCACCACCCGCCCGAGGCGTCGATCGTCCGCTTCAGCGAGCGGAGCTTCTTCTTGAACGAGCCTTCCGTGTTGACCTTCGGCGTGGCGTAGGTCATCGCCGTGGCGTCGTTCAGGTGGCCCGGCGCGGTGCGCAGGGGCGAGGGAATGAATTCGGGACCGTCTCGCTCGTTCTCGTAGAACGAGAGCGCATTTCTCAGTGGCGTTCCGTAGAGCGCCTGCGCCGGTGCGATCTGGAACAGCGGAGAGCTCGCGGGGGCCGCCCCTCCGAGGATGATCCGGTAGGAGCCACTGGCCTGCACCTGGTCGAAGTCGATCGTGTGGACGTCCGGGAACGAGCTGCTCCAGGTCCCGGCCGGGACGCCGAGATTCCCGGTCATGGCAGTGGTCCCGTCAGAGCGTTCGATCCTGAACGGTGCGCCCGTGTCCGAAACGCTCGCGATCACGTAGGCGCGCTTGGCGGCCGTCGGCGCGTAGCCGACCTGGTTGACCCTCACGAAGGCGGCCGGAGACTCTGCCGCGCCGGCTGTGGCGCTCATCATCGCCGCTGCCGCGATGCTCGCGGCCAGGACCATTCCAGCTCCGCGTCCTCCGTGACCGGCACGCCATCCCATGGCCTCAGTGTTACCGATCTGGCCCTTCCCCGGCAGGGATCAGAGTGCTGAGAGCTGGAGCGCGATCAGGCCTGCGATCGACACGAAGCAGACGATGTGCTCTCTGAGGATCCCGCGAGCCAGAACGCTCTGCGCGGCCGGTGAGTCACGTCGGCGGCCGAGCCTGACGGCGCTGGGAACTGTCCGCGTGCCCGCGAGGGAGATGGGCAGGAGCGCCAGGAGCAGAGAGGCCCAGACCGCCCAGGCGGGATCGAGGCCGCCGGTCAGCTCCACGACGATCGCCGCCAGTGTCCCGATCATCGCCGCCGCGACCAGGCGGTTCATCGGCCGCGCCGCCGTGGTGACCCGCGCGTAGTAGGCGGAGATCGATGCGAGCACCGGCTCGGGCAGCTCGGCCCCCTCGTGCCGGGCCGCCTGGACGTCGAACATCAGGTCGAACCACAGAACCGCCAGCAGGAAGCCGGCCCCGGCGGTCACGAAGGCGCTCACCGGCGCTCGTCCATCAGGTGCCCAGGCGTACGCCCACGTGGGGGTGCAGCCGCAGCTTGGCTTCGGAGTAGGTGTTGCTGAGCTGGCTCACTTCTGCCTGCGTGAGCGAGGAGCCGAAGCTCTGCGGGCCGCCCAGCGTTTCGTAGCCCGCCTGGAGATGTTTGCCGATCTGAGCCAGGGCGAAGTGAGCGTCGTAGACGCTCTCGATGTAGAGAGCCACGTTCTTCCTGGCGAAGCTCGCCGAGGCCGGCGGGCCTTCTTCGACCTTTCCGAGCGCGTAGTCGATCAGCTTCCAGCCACGAGCGGCAAGGCTCCGCGAGCCCCGGTAGGTGCCTGCCAGGCCGGCGGCGACGCCTGTGAGAGCACGGGAGCGTTCTTCGGTGAACGGCGCCGGGAGCGGGAGAGCGCCAGCCCGCAGTGCGGCTTCGCGGATCAGCCTGCGCGTCGCGGGCGGGGCCGATGCGGGAAGCCCGTTCGCGACCGAGGGCCAGGCCGCTCGTGCGGTCTGCGCCTCGCGTTCGACTCCTGTCTCGGCGCTCCTGAGCGCCTGTGCCGCGACGACAAGGTCTTCCCGCTGGAGGCGCAGTCCTGTCTGGGTCGCCGTCTTGCTCGAGCCGCAGCCCGTGGCGATCAGCGCTGCGCAGCCGGCTGGTAGAAGCGCCGCCCTTACAACCGAGCCGCGCCGCACGGTGCGGGTCTCCCGCGAATCAGGAGACCTTGAGCAGGTCGACCACGAAGGTCAGTGCACTGTTCGGCGGAATGCTCGGGTTGCCGGTCTTCCCGTAGGCGAGCGGTGCCGGGATCACGAGGATCCGTCGCCCGCCGACTTTCATGCCGACGACGCCCTTGTCCCAGCCTTCGATGACCTCGCCCGTGCCGATGACGAACAGGAACGGTTCTTTCCGTTTCCAGGAGGCGTCGAAGATTTTGCCGTTCTTCCAGATCGCTCCCACGTAGTTGACGTAGACGGTCGAGCCCTTTTTGGCTTCGGCTCCGGTTCCGACGATGACGTCCTTGGTGATCAGCTTGGTGGGCGTCGCGCCAGTGCCGGCGGCGATCGTCGGCTCGGTCGCGAGCGGCCCGCTGGTCGGCGTCTTGGGTGCCACCACTTCACCGGCTTTGATCAGCGAGCTGTCAGCTTTGTTCTCGTTGCCGATCGTCAGGGTGCTCGATCCGCCCGAGCTGCCGCCGCAGCCGGCGATGAGGAGTCCGGCGCCGAGCGTCGCGAGAGCGGTCAGGGCGCGGGTACGAGTGGGGGAGGTGGCTTCTCTGAAGTAGTTCACGGTCGCGCAGCCTACCGGAACGGGATCCGGTCGGTCGCCGCTCCCCGCTCGGCGGTAGGATCAGCGGTGGACCGTGCTAGGCGGGGATGTAGCGGCGCCCTGAATCCGCAATCCGCTCTAGCGGGGCCGAATTCCCCTTCGAGGGGTTCCGCTCCGGTCGCTCCGCAGTCCGGGGCGTCGATGGTCCGGGTCCCGCGCGGTGTTGGCTCGCGAACCAGGTCAGGTCCGGAAGGAAGCAGCCTTAAGCGATCACCGGCAGGCGCAGCGGGAGTCCCCGGACCGGAGCCGCGGGCAGCGACAGGCGGCCGGCAGATGGAGTCTCGAAGAGGGGTGCACGGTCCACTAAGAAGGACAGCGCTTGAAGATCAGCCACGAGCGGTTGGAGGCCGACTCGACGAAGCCCGGCGGGACAGAGACCGCCTCGTGGGGGTCGCGCTTGTCGAGCTGGTAGTCGTGTTCGACCTCGACGCTCGCCGGGTCCGTGTAGACGCCGAAGGTGATCTGGCCGACCTGGGCGCTGCGGATCCGCTCGGGGCTGGCCTTCAGATAGAGCGCCAGGAGGGGGATCGGCGCGTGGTTGGGAACACCCACCGGGCCGCATCCGAGGTTGATCGCGCCGGGCCCCACAAGTGCGGTCAGATCGTCTTCGATCCGTTCCTGGCGGGCCAGTTTCGTGAATTCACGGTTGGCCATGCGGTACTGCGAGGGGGCGAAGATCAGGAGGGCAACCATCACCAGGGCGCCCAGCGCCATCCATGGCCTGCGCCGTGGGTCCCCCGGCTCAAGGACGGTCCAGCCGAACACGCCGGCGCCGCAGAAGATGCAGAGGATCGCGGCCGCCATGAACGCATAGCGGGTGTTGATGGGGAGGCCGACCACCGCGAACAGCGCGAAGACCAGCACCGCCAGGACTCCAATGACGGCGCCCGGGAGGGCACGCCGGGAGACCCAGCGGAGAGACAGGATCCCGCCGATCGCGGCACCCAGCAGCACCGGGGGCCGAAGGATCTCTCCGATCCGCCGGGGGATGTACTCCGGGACGTTGGCGATCCCGGTGGTCCGGTCGAGGGTGGATGCCGTGTGACGGGTGTTCGTCAGCGACCAGAACGGCTGCCCCGTCACCAGCAGGTCGCTCCCCAGCCAGATCAGCGGCCCGGCGGCCGTGAGCAGCGTCAGCAGGACCATGCTCCGTCGCTCGCGGATCGGCTCGCCCTGTGGCAGGCGGGAGCGCAGGGCAGAGGGAAGCAGTCCCAACATGTAGAGCCAGTAGAGGCCCGAGAAGACCCAGGCCTCGGGTCTGAGCAGCCCCGCCAGAGCCAGCAGCGCGAGCACCGGGGCGCCGGCCCGAGGACGGCGGACCTCGACGAGAACGGCGCCCAGGACGAACATCAGATAGGGGATGTCCAGGTAGGCCCGGACCCCGTAGGAGAGGATCGGGACGCGGGTCAGGAAGATCAGTGCGGCGAGCACTCCGGCGGCCACCCCGAACCATCGCCGGGTCAGGCTGAAGATGATCCAGCCGCAGGCGGCCAGCGCACCGAAGGCCAGGGCCAGGGTGACGTCGAGCTCGGCGTGGGCACCCAGCGGATAGAGCGCCAGCCCAAGGAGCTCGAGCAGCGGATGAGGGGTCGGCGCGATCGGAACCCCGTAGGCGGGGGTTTCGCCGCGCGCCAACTGCCCTCCCCAGGTCAATGCGTAGAGCGTGTCGTAGTTGGCGAAGGCGACGCCCGCGATCAGCCGCAGGACGATCGCTCCGACCACGATCGCCGAGAGTGCGCCGAGGTGCCCGCGCAGTCGTCTGATCGGGTCTCTCACGCCGCGGACGCTACCCGCTGAGGGCTTGATCGAGCCGTCCCGGCGGCCCGGATAGACTCAGCCGACGGTGTCCGTAGAGCAGCAGCCACAGGAGCAGGAGCGATCCCTTTACCGTCGGCACCGGCCCCGCAGCTTCGCCGACGTCGTGGGCCAGGAGCCGGTCGTCAGGACTCTGCGCCATGCGGTCGAACGGGAAAAGGTCCACCACGCCTACCTGTTCGTCGGCTCGCGGGGGACCGGGAAGACCTCGATGGCGAAGATCCTGGCGGCCTGCCTGAACTGCGAGCAGGGCCCCACAACCGAACCCTGCGGCCGCTGCGACTCCTGCCGGGCGATCGCGCAGGCGACATCGCTGGACGTGATCGAGATGGACGCGGCATCGAACAACTCGGTCGATGACATCCGCGATCTCCGCGAGAGCGTCGCCTACGCCCCGGTCAGCGGTCGCCGGAAGATCTACATCCTGGACGAGGCCCACATGCTCTCGACGGCGGCCTGGAATGCCTTTCTGAAGACGCTCGAGGAGCCGCCGCCCAACACGATCTTCGTCCTGGCCACGACGGAGGCCAACAAGGTGCCTCCGACGGTCGTGGATCGCTGCCACCGGTTCGATTTCCACCGCCCGACGGTGACCCAGATCGCAAGCGTCCTCTCGAGAGTCGCCGAGTCCGAGTCGATCGAGATCCCTCCCCCGGCGGTCGCAGCCGTCGCCCGCGCCGCGACCGGCAGCTTCCGCGACGCCCTGGGGACGCTCGAGCAGCTGGTCACCTACAGCGGCTCGGTGATTGCCCTGGAGGACGTCCTGGCCGTGCTGGGCGTCGCTGACTCTCGCCTGCTCGCCGAGGCCGTGGACGCGGTTGCCGCGGGCGACGCGAAGCGGGCCCTGCGAGCGCTCGAAGAGTGCCTCGAGCAGGGCCGCGATGCCTCCTCATTCGCAACCGACCTCGAGGGGCGGGCTCGCGAGCTGATGATCGTCCAGGCCCTCGGCGAGGTGCCGGCTGAGCTTTCCCTGACCCCCGAGGCCGACACGGCGCTGGCCGAGCAGGCCGAACGGGTACCCCACTCGACGGTCCTCCGCCTGCTCGAGCTGCTCGGAGAGGGCCTCGAGGCGATCCGCGCGGGGGCCGACTCCCGGACGCGCCTGGAGCTCGCGCTGATCAAGGCCGCGCGCCCTGAGATCGACGGCTCGCTGCGGGCGCTCCTGGGGCGTATCGAGCGACTCGAGGAGGGAGGCACCGTTCAGGCTGCCCCTCCCCGCGAGATCGCTCGTCCCGCGGCGCCTGCCGTTGCGCCGCTCGCCGGTGCGCCCGCTGCCGCGCCCACCCGGCCGCCGGCTCCGCTCGCCGAGCAGGAGCCGCCCCAGGCCGCCGCGCCGCCGCCGCCCCCCGATCCCGTGCCGCCCTCGGCGCCCGCTCCCGCTCCCGCTCAGCCCGAGCAGCAGGCATCACCTGCCTCTGAGGCCACCCGTGACCCGGTGGCCGAGCCGCCGACGGGCGCGGCCCCTGCAGCTGTCATGGAGCAGCCGGCGGTGCCGGGCGCGCCATCCGTCGCCTCCCTGTCCGAGCTGTGGCCGGCGGTGGTCGACCTGGTCCGCACCGAGAATGCCCTGATCGGAGCGTTGATCGCAGAAGCCAGGCCGGTGGAGATCCGCGAGGAAGAGCTGACGATCGCCTTCGGATCTCCGTTCCTCAAGAAGAAGGCCGAGGACCCGGCCAACAGGATGATCGTGGGTGAAGCGCTGAAGGTCGTCACGGCCACCCGCTGGAAGCTGACCTACGAGCTTCGGGAGGATCTGGGCGAGGGCGGCTCACAGGCACCCGAGGAGGAGCACTCGGAGGAGCGCTGGCTGGCCCGCTTCATGGAGGAGTTCGACGCCGAGGAGGTGCCCGGCGAATGGGGATCGGCCCACGGAGGAGATGCCGCGGAGACCGGCGAAGCACATACCGCTACCGGCAACGAGAAAGGCGCCTGATGGCAAAGCAACCCCGGATGCCCAACGTCCAGCAGATGATGCAGCAGGTACAGAAGATGCAGAAGGACATGGAGGTCGCTCAGGAGGAGCTGGCCAACGAGATCGTCGAGGCCTCGGCCGGCGGCGGCATGGTGACGGTGAAGATGAGCGGCGGCCTGGAGCTGAAGGAGATCCAGATAGATCCGGGGGCCGTCGACCCCGAGGATGTCGAGATCCTTGGCGACATGATCATGGCGGCCGTCAACGAGGCGCTGCGCAAGGCCCAGGAGCTTGCCGAGCGCAAGATGGGCGGCGCAACGGCCGGCCTTGACCTTGGCGGGCTCGGCGGGCTGGGGCTACCGGGGCTGTGAGCACGTCACACGCGCCGCCGGTCCAGCGGCTGGTGACGGAGCTCTCAAAGCTTCCTGGCGTCGGCAACCGGACGGCGCAGCGGCTGGCCTTCCACATCCTCCGGGCCTCAGATGAGGACGCGGTGGCGCTGGCCGAGTCGATACGCGAGGTCAAGGAACGGATCCGCCTCTGCGAGGTCTGCTTCAACCTGACCGACGAGGTGCGCTGCCGCATCTGCGAGGACCCGCGCCGCGACCAGGAGCTGATCTGCGTCGTCGAGGAGCCGGGCGACGTGATCCCGATGGAGCGGACCCACGAGTACCACGGCGTCTACCACGTGCTGGGAGGGGCGCTGTCGCCGATCGACGGGGTCGATCCGGAGGATCTGAAGATCGCCGAGCTGCTCGGCCGCGTCGACGCTCCGGGCGCGGCGGTGAAGGAAGTCGTCCTTGCCACCAACCCCACGACCACCGGGGAGGCGACGGCCCTTCACATCGCCGAGGAGCTGCGCCGCCGGGCGCCGGACGTCAGAGTGACGCGGCTGGCAAGCGGCCTGCCGGTCGGCTCGGACCTCGAGTACGCCGACGAGGTGACCCTGGGCAAGGCCTTCGCCGGACGCCGGGCTGTGTAATCCTCGGGACATGTCCGATCTGATCTGCATGAAGTTCGGGGGCACCTCGGTGGCCGATGCGGAGCGCATCAAGCGCGCCGCCCGGCGGATCGTCGAGAAGCGCGAAGAAGGCCACTCGGTGGTGGCGGTCCTCTCGGCCCGGGGCAAGACGACTGACGAGCTGATCACGATGGCCGAGGAGGTCTCCGATCGCCCGGATCCCCGCGAGATGGACATGCTGCTCTCCTCCGGCGAGCGGATCTCCTGCGCGCTCTGCGCGATGGCGATCAACGACCTGGGTCACCGGGCCATCTCCCTGACGGGCTCACAGGCGGGGATCGTGACGGACGAGTCCCACACCAAGGCCCTGATCCTCGACGTGAAGGCCGACCGGATCCGGGCTGCGCTCGAAGAGGACCACATCGTTCTGGTGGCCGGGTTCCAGGGCGTCTCGCTGACGGCCAAGAACGTCACCACGCTCGGAAGAGGGGGCTCCGACACGAGCGCCGTGGCGGTCGCCGCCGCGCTGGGAGCCGAGGTCTGCGAGATCTACACGGACGTCGCTGGTGTCTACTCGGCCGACCCGCGAATCGTCCCCGATGCCCGCAAGCTCGACTTCGTCTCCTTCGAGGAGATGCTCGAGATGGCCGCCTCGGGTGCCGGGGTCCTGCAGCTGCGCTCGGTCGAGTACGCGCGCAACCACGGCGTGAAGATCCATGTCCGCTCATCATTCGACGCGGAGCCCGGTACCGTTGTCGTGGCCGAAGGAGAAACGATGGAGCAACCGCTGATCACCGCCGTGACCCACTCCGTTCAGGAGGCCCGGGTCACCCTCACGGGCGTCCCCGACGCGCCGGGCGCCGCCGCGCGCATCTTCGAGGCGATGGCGGGGGCCAACGTGAACGTCGACATGATCGTCCAGAACGAGCCCGCATCGGCGGGCGGGCAGGCCGAGATCTCCTTCACGGTCCCACGCGAGGATCTGCGCACGGCCCAGTCGGCTCTCGAGCCGCTCACCGGGGAGGCCTTCGCCGAGCTGACGACGCACGAGGAGATGGGCAAGGTCTCGATCATCGGCGCGGGGATGCGCTCGCATCCGGGCGTCGCGGCGAAGGTCTTCGGAGTGCTCGCCGGCGAGGGAGTCAACATCGACATGATCTCGACCTCGCCGATCAAGATCTCCTGCGTGATCGACCGCGACCGGGTCGAGGATGCCGTCCAGGCGCTACATGGAGCCTTCGAACTCTCCGGCGAGGGGACGATCGCGGGCGAGGAGCCCTTCCGGACCGGCTCCTAGGCAGCCGGCGCCGCGAGGGCGCCAGGGTGCCAGAATGTTTGGAGTTCCCTCACAAGCGGTACGAAGGGACAGAGACATGCGCACCATCAGAAGACCTCGTCGATACATCGACGCATCCTGGATCACGTTGCTCAGGCCCATCCTGCGCTACAGCCGTTCGCGGGACGCCTACATCCTGCGCGGCGTGGGGGCAAGTCGCGGGCCCGTCCTGCGAGTCGACCGCCGCCACGGCCAGCCCTTCGACGGGGTCGATCGCAGGCACACCCCCGCCGTCTGAGCTAGGGGGAGGCGGCGCCGGGGGCTCAGCTCTCGAGCGACTGCTGCAGGCGCTCGAGCACGCGAACGACACGCAGGCCGCTCTGTCCATCCGAGCGCGGCGTCGTGCCGCTACGGATCGACTCGATGAAGTGTTCGCACTCCAGCCGCAGAGGCTCGACGTTGGGGATCCTGGGCGAGAAGATGTCCCCTGAGCGGGCGATGTACTCACCCCATGAGCGGGTGTCCTCGTCGAAGCCCTTGTCATAGACGGTCAGCTTGCCCTCGATGAGCATGTCGTCGAAGGCGGCCATCCGCCTGGCTCCGACGACGGTGATCCGGCGCTCCTTGTGGGGGTCGAGCCAGGAGAGGTGTAGGTGCGTGACGACGCCCGAGGGGAAGCGTAGGAAGCAGAAGACGACGTCCTGGACAGGATCGCGCACATAGGCGGCGCCCTGCGCGACACACTCGAGGGGCTCCTCGCCGATCAGGTGCAGGGCGACCGAGACATCGTGGGCTCCGAGGCTCCACAGGGCGTTCTCGTCAGCCCGCAGCTTGCCCAGGTTCAGGCGGTTTCCATAGATGTAGTAGAGGTCCCCCAGCTCGCCGGAGTCGATCAGCTCCTTCAGCCGGGTGACGGCCGGGTGATACTCGAGCAGGTGCCCGACCATCAAGATGCGCCCGGCTGCCTCGGCGGCGGCCACAGCCCGTTCGGCGTCGGCGGCGCTTGTCGCCAGGGGCTTCTCGACGAAGCAGTGCTTGCCCGCCTCAAGCGTCGCCACGGCCAGATCGGCGTGGGTCGGGACGGGGGTCGCCAGGACGATCGCGTCCAGCTCGTCATCCGCGAGCAGATCGCCAAGATCGGCTGTGGTGCGGGCCGTCGGGAAGGCCGGTGCGAGGCGCTGGGTGGCGGCCGCGGAGGCGTCACAGAGCCAGGCCACCTCGCAGCCCTCGATCAGGGCGAAGTTCCGGGCCAGGTTGGGCCCCCAGTAGCCGAGGCCGGCCACGCCCAGGCGGATCGTCCGTCCGGGGGGCGAGCTCACAGCGCTCCGATCGCCGCGACGACGCGCCCGGCGGCATGGCCGTCGCCGTAGAGCTCGGGATGCTCGGTGGGAACTCCCGCCCCAAGCGCGGCGAGCGCCGCTGAGCGGTCGAGGTCGACCAGCGTGTTCCAGCCGGTGCTGACCGTCTCGACCCACTCGGTGTTGGCGCGCAGGGTGATGCAGGGCACCCCGGCAAGGTACGCCTCCTTCTGGACGCCCCCGGAATCGGTCAGCACGGCCCGGGCCTGGCAGACCAGGGCGCTGAACTCGGCATAGCCCAGCGGCTGGGTCATCCGCAGCCCCGGCAGTGCCTCGAGCCTGGCCATCAGGCCCGTCTCGAGGAGCCGGGCCCGGGTCCTCGGGTGGACTGGGAACAGGACCGGGCCGGGGAGGGCCTCGATCAGCTCGAGGAGGGCGGTGAGGCGGGCCGGGTCATCGACGTTCCCGGCCCGGTGGGCCGTCAGCAGCAGGAAGGAGCCCGGCTCGAGCCCGTGGGCGCCGGGAACCGAAGCGTCCGCCCTCGCCGCCGGCTGCCAGCGCAGTGCGACGTCGACCATCACGTCGCCCACGACGGACACCCGCCCGGTGACGGCCTCGCGTGCAAGGTTCTCCGCCGAGACCTTCGAGGAGCAGAGCAGAAGAGCCGAGAGATGATCGGTCAGGACGCGGTTGAGCTCCTCCGGCATGCGCCGGTCGAAGGAGCGCATGCCGGCCTCCACATGGACGACGGGGATTCCGGCCTGCGCCGCTGCGAGGCCTCCCGCGAGCGTCGAGTTGGTGTCGCCGTAGACGAGCACCGCATCGGGCTCCTCGGCGGCGAGCAGGGGCTCGAGGGCGCTGAGCATGCGGGCCGTCTGTGAGGTGTTCGATCCGCCGGCGATGTTCAGCTGGCGCTCGGGTCTGGCCAGGCCGAGCTCGCTGAAGAAGATCTCCGAGAGCGAATCGTCGTGATGCTGGCCCGTGTGGACGAGCAGCTCGCTGTGCTGCTCCCGCAGGGGCCCCGAGACTGCGGCTGCCTTGATGAACTGAGGCCGGTTGCCCACGACGGTCAGGATGCGCACCGGGGCAGCCTAGAGGCTCCCGTCGCCGGGTAACCTCTCACGTCGTGAGCGTCCGGTACGAGATCCCCGGTCTGATCGTGACCGAGCGCGAACATTCGCTTCCCCTGGAGCACGGGAATCCCCAGGGGGATCGCCTGACGGTCTTCAGCCGTGAGGTCGCCGACCCGCAGGGCCTGGACCGGCCTCTGCTCGTCTTCTTCGAGGGCGGACCCGGCTCGGAGGCGCCCCGCCCGTCGCTCACGGCAGCCTCTCCGCCCTGGCTCGAGCGGGCGTTGAAGGACTTCAGGGTCCTGATGCTCGACCAGCGGGGCACCGGTCGCTCCAGTCCTGTCGGGCTGCAACTGGAGGGTACCCCCGCCGAGCAGGCGGACTACCTGGCGCATTTCCGGGCCGACTCGATCGTTGCCGATGCCGAGGCGATCCGCCAGGAGCTCGGAGTCGAGCGCTGGAGCATCCTGGGGCAGAGCTTCGGAGGGTTCTGCGCGCTGCGCTACCTCTCAGCGTCACCCGAGGGGTTGCGGGAGGCTCTCTTCACGGGCGGCGTGCCGCCGCTGGAGGCGTCGATCGACGAGGTCTACGGCGCCACCTTCGAGCGGATGCGTGAACGCAACCAGCGCTTCTACGCCCGCTATCCGGGCGACCGCAGGCGGATGCTGGATCTTCTCGAGTTGACACGCAAGCAGCCTCTCGAGCTGCCCGGAGGGGACCGTCTGCACCCGGCCCGCCTGCGCCAGCTGGGCAACCTGCTGGGAATGAGCGACGGCTTCGAGCGGCTCCACTACCTGCTCGAGCTGGACCCCTCCTCGCCGGGCTTCCTGCACGACGCCGAGCAGGCCACGACGTTCGCCCGCAATCCGATCTACGCGATCCTCCACGAGGCCTGCTGGGCCAACGGAGGCCCGACCGGCTGGTCCTCCGAACGGGTCCTCGAATGGCTGGAGGACTGGCCGGAGGAGTATCTGACGGGAGAGCACATCTTTCCCTGGATGTTCGAGGAACCATCTCTCGAGCCGTTGCGTGAGACGGCCGAGCTCCTGGCCCGGAGGGAGTGGCCGGCCCTGTATGACGTGGAGCGTCTCAGCGCCAACGAGGTTCCGGCGGCCGCGGCGGTCTACACGGAGGATCCCTACGTCGAGCGCCGCTTCTCCGAACAGACCGCGGCGACCGTCCCGGGCATGCGCCTGTGGCTGACCAGCGAATACGACCACGACGGGCTGCGCCGTGACGGCGAGCGGGTTCTGGGACGGCTGCTGGACCTGTCGCGCGGGCGGCTCTAGCGGCCGCCCGGCGGGGAACTGCCCCTCTAGGCGGCCGCGCCGACGACCGAGGTCGTCCAGTCGATGACCGAGGTGGGCTTCACCACGTGGCGGCCCAGACCGAGCTCCTTGGGGTCCAGCCCGAGGGCCAGGCCCACGAGCTGGGGCAGGTGCAGGACGGGCATGTCCAGGTCGCGCCCGACGACCTTCTCGGCCAGCGGCTGCTGGAGATCCAGGTTCAGGTGGCAGAGGGGGCAGGGCGTCACGAGGCAGTCGGCCTCGGCGTCCATCGCGTCACCCAGGTGGCGGCCGGCCTGCTTGAGCGATGCCTCCTTGTTCATCGTGATGATGGGGAAGCCGCAGCACTTGCGCATGCCGGCGTACTCGATGACCGTGCCGCCGAGCGCCTCGATGACCATGTCCAGGTAGTGGTCGCGTGGGTTCTCCGCGTCGATGCCCAGGCGGTCGCGGGGGCGGACGATGTAGCAGCCGTAGAAGGGACCCACGCGGAGGTTGGTCAGGGGACGCTTGACTTTCGAGCTGAGCGCCTCCAGGCCGATCTCCTCGACCAGCAGCCAGAGGAAGTTCTTGTTGGTCAGCCCCTTCTCGTAGGTGAGCCCCTCGTTGGCCAGGGTGGTGTTGACGTGGTCGCGGTACTCGGCGTTCGCGTCCAGGCGCTCCTGGCACTCGCTCTGCGCGCCCTGGCAGGTCGAGCAGATGTTCATCATCATCTCGGCTCCCTCGACCTGCTGGGCAAGGGCGAAGGTGCGGGCGTTGAGCGTGTCGGCCAGCTCCTGGTTGTGCTCGGCGATCACGCCGGCGCCGGTGCAGCAGGCACGATCCAGCTCGACCAGCTCGATGTCGAGCAGCGGCGCAACCTGCGCCATCGAGCCGTGCAGCTCAGGGGTGAAGCCTCGGCTCACACAGCCGGGCCAGTAGGCGACCTTCATTGCTCGGTGCTCCCTTCCGTGCCGTTGCCGGCGTCCTCGCTTGCCCCGGTGTCTGCCTCTGATGCCTCTGCGGTGCCCTGGCCGGCGGCTGAATCCTCGGGTGCCCCGACAGCTGCCGCCACGGGCTCCTCGGGCGCTTCGTCCTCGCCGGCGATGTAGAGGTTCAGCTCGTAGCGCTCCTCGCGGTTGTCGATCTTCTCGTAGATCGCCTGGACGCTCGCCAGATCGGCCTTGGGGATCTTGTGCGGTTTGAGCGCGCCCATCGGGGTGACCTTGCCCCGCATGAGGGCCTTGAGGATGGCCGGCAGCGAGCTGATCAGCTCTTTGGCGGCGGCAGGGTGGAATTTGCCGAAGAACGAGTCACCGCCGTATGAGCGGGGCAGCAGCTCGGCCTCCCAGAGCAGCCCGTTGTCCTTGACCAGCGTCGCGAAGGCGTGCTCGTGGCGGACACCGTTGTTCTTGTCGGTGATGTGCTGATCGGAGCTGGCGATCCGGCGCAGGCGCATGATCTGACCCATCGGGTTGACGCCCTTGGGGCAGGCCTCGACACACTTGAAGCAGTGGGTGCAGTCGAAGATCCCCTGGGGGTCCTGGGAGAGGTCGTTGAGGCGCTCGAACTGCTCGTCGTCGCGCGGGTCGCCGACGAAGCGGTAGGCCTTGGCGAGGGCCGCCGGGCCGATGAAGCCGGGGTCGACCTCCATCGCGAGGCAGTCCGAGACGCAGGCGCCGCACTGGATGCAGGCCATCGTCTGGGTGACGTCGACCATCGACTCTTTGGGGACGATGTACTCGCGCTCGGGGACGGGCTCCTTGGCCAGCAGCCAGGGGGTGACCCGCTGGATCTTTTTCCAGTGGACGGCGTCCATGTCGACGATCAGGTCCTTCAGGACGGGCATGTTGCCCATCGGTTCGATCTCGATGACACCGTCCTTCGCCGATGCCTTGGCGGCGTCGAGGTGGGTGTGGCAGGCAAGGGAGGGCTCGCCGTTCACGCGAATGCCGCAGGAGCCGCAGATGGCCTGGCGGCAGGAGCAGCGGATGCCGATCGAGCCGTCGAATTTGTCGCGGGCCTGGAGGATCCCCTCGAGCACCGAGCGGTGCGGCTCGAGCTCGACCGTGTGCTCGTCCCAGTAGGGCGCCTCCCCCGACTCGGGGTTGAAGCGGCGCAGCCGGAGCGTGAACTGCTCAGGGGGCCTGTCGTGTGTTTCAGCCATGGGCAACGGTTGGTTGCTCTTCTCGGATGCACGCCTGTAGCTCGGGGGGACCGATAAACATGCGCGGGACCGTACATTATCCCGGTTTCGGCCCGCTTTTCTGCAGCTGCGGTCAAGCACGATAAACGCTTGCGTTGGAGGAAGGGTCGTTGAGCGGTTCGGACGGTGACGCCTCGCATCCGGCTGACGGGTGCGAGCGCATAGGCGGCTACGCAAGGACAGCTTTCCTGCCGTTGCGGGCCGGCTTCACCAGCTCCTCAGCCGGCTATGGACTAGGCAGGAACTCGATGTTCCCGACGCCGGGGGGAGTCATGCGCTTCCCGTCACGGCCGCAGGAGCCTA
>CAZFGJ010000046.1:0-18163 GCA_964518445.1 uncultured Solirubrobacteraceae bacterium | reverse complement strand
AGCCGGCGATGACGTTCCGACGCTCGATCAGATGCTTCCCGGGCCGACGGTTCATGACCCGGTGAACCAGGTCATCTCATCCGAGGAGCTGCGCTCGCTGGTCGGCTGTCTCTCGACGGCCCTCTCCGAGCTCGAGAGCCGCGTGCTTTCCCTGTACCTCGACGGCTACTCCTACGAGCAGGTCGGCGAGCGCCTCAGCTGTGACACCAAGACGGTCGACAACGCCCTTCAGAGGGTCAAGCGCAAGGTCGGAGCGCACCTCGACTCACGCGCCATCGCCGCATAGGGAGGAAACGGGCCGGGTATCGCCGCGTGCCAGGCGACCCGGCAGAGGCGTTAACCGTCTGTGGCCGCCCTTTCGGACGGCCACAGTGCGGAGGAGGCAATGCTCTGCTGTCTGCTTTGTGCTGCGGGTGAGGCTAGGACTGCCCTTCGGGGGGCAGTGTCGAGTTGCCCGGGGGCTCCGGCGTGATTTTCGACGCCGAGGTCAGCGGGGTCACCGTGATGGTGAAGGGGTTGCTGGCGGTGCCGCCGTTTTCGGGGTCACCGGGGACCTTGACCCGGAGCACGTCGGTGCCGGGGGCGTAGAGGTTCCTGGTGATCGAGTAGCTGCCGTCGGCGTTGACGGTTCCCACGGAGATCACGTGGAAGCCGGTGCCGGCGACGTTCTGGCGCTCGATGTAGATCGCGTGGCCCGCCCGGGCGGGTGTCACGGTGCCGGTGAACGTCACCGACTGACCCGATGTGACGGTTGAGGCCGAGGCCGCCGCCGTCAGGAGGTATTTGACGCCCTCGTAGAGAACCGACGAGTTGCGCCCGGCTCCGGTGACTTTGTAGAACGTCGAGACCAGCGGCGAGGACGCCGGGAAGGAGTACTTGCCTTCCGAGTCCGTTTTGGCCGTCGCGATCGTGACGAACGGGTTGTGGGCGGCGTGGCCCGTCAGGGTCACGGTCGTGTTCGGTGCTCCCGCGACGGTTCCGCTGATGACGGTCGAGCCGCCGTAGGGGACCGGGTCGGTTGCGCTGAAGATCGTCAGCGACGGGTTCTGAGCCTGCGAGATGTCGTAGGTCAGGACGTTCGAGGGGCTGGCGATGTTGCGCTTGTTCGACTTCACCAGGACGCGGATGTCCGACGCCCCGGCTGCCACAAACGCGTGTGTCAGAGCGAACTGCCCGTTGGTGTCGACGATCGTGTGGCCGATCCGGTGCCATTCATTGCCGCGGATGGCGTTCTGGCGCTGCAGGATGACCAGGGCGCCGTTGTCGTTGGGGCTGACCGAGCCCTTGAAGGTGACGGCGTTCCGGCGGCCCGTGTGCAGGGCGTTGGCAACGCTGCCTTCAACCGGAAGCAGGGTCACCTGAGCAGCGACTTTCAGCGGCCTGTGACGGCTGACGCTCGAGCCGATCGCGGCGTAGAACTGGCTGTTGGTCGTCTCGGGAGCCGTGGTCATCTGGTAGAAGCCGTGGCTGTCGGTGGTCGTGGTGCCCGCGACGGCGAAGCCCGAGCTGCCGGCGACGCGCTGGTACAGCGTGACGGTCTGGCCGGCTTCATTTGAGGGCGGGCAGGTGGCCTGTCCGTAGGCCAGGACCGTTTCGCCGCTCGTGACGAGACGAGGCGCCACGTTCAGGGAGATCCGGCAGTTCGCGCCGGGGATCCCGTTGGAATGTTTGAGGTGCTGGCCGCGGGCTGACGCTGTTCCGGCCGATGCCAGCGCCAGCAAAGCAGCCGCGGCCAGGATGGCCGAGGTCAGCTTGTATGAACGCATCTATGCCTTCTCCTTGTGGGGATGGGATGGAGTTTCCAGTGCTTGGGCTGTAACCCGGGCATCCGAGGTTCGATGCGGTGGGGAGAACGAACGTCCACGTTCTGCACAAACCCTCCCAGCTGTAGGGTCGGGACCTCATGAAGGGGGCGGTGGGCATAGTGCGGCAACAGTCGAGGGGGGCCTGAGATGGGCACGGTCGTCGTGCTCGCCCCGGGGACCTTCCTGGCGATCGTCGGCTGCTCGGCCGTCGCGGGGACGCTGGCGGGCCTTGCGGGGGGCCGGGGGCTGGCGGTGCCGGTCGTCGTCCTGGAGCTCTTCGGAGGGATCCTCCTGGGCCCCCAGGTCGCGGGCTTGCACGTCAGCGAATTCATCCAGTTCTTCGCCGATCTGGGGTTGGGGCTGCTGTTCTTCTTCGCCGGCTATGAGATCGACATCGAGCGGATCCGTGGCCGGCCACTCTGGCTGGGGCTCGCCGGCTGGGGGATCTCGCTGGTGCTGGCCTACACGATCGGCGGCCTGTTGGCGCTCGCCGGGATCGTCCTGTCGCTGCTCTACACGGGCTCGGCGATGGCGACGACGGCGATCGGGACGCTGATCCCGATGCTCTCCGACGCCGACGAGCTGAAAACCCGCTTCGGCACCTATCTCCTGGCCGCCGAGGCGGTCGGCGAGTTCGGCCCGATCCTGCTGCTGACGCTGATCCTCTCGGGGCAGAGCACGACCCACAACGGGGCGATCCTGATCGCATTCGTCGTCCTGGCCGTCACCGTGGCGATCTTCGCGGTGCGATCCGCCGGACGGACCCTGCCGCTGCTGGCACGGACCATGGAAAGCAGCAGCCAGCTGGCCGTTCGCTGGATCGTGGTCCTCGTCTTCGCCCTGGCCCTGCTGGCGTTCGAACTCGGACTGGATCTACTCCTGGGTGGGTTTGCCGCCGGGATGATCACCCGCCAGACGCTCTCAAGGGGAGAGCTGCCGGCGTTCGACGCGAAGCTCAAGGCGGAGGCCTTCGGTGTCTTCGTCCCGTACTTCTTCGTGGTCAGCGGGATGAAACTCGATATCGACGCCCTCTTCTCGAGTGTCTCGGGGGTCGCCAAGATGGTGATGTTCGTGTTCCTCTTCCTGATCGTCAGGGGAGTGCCCGCGATGCTCCTCTACCGCGCCGAGCTGAAGCGGCGAGACCGCATGGCGCTCGCGTTGATGTGCTCCACGCAGCTGCCGCTGGTGGTCGCGATCACGACGCTCGCGACCACCGAGGGCCACATGCGGGCCTCGACGGCCGCGGCACTGGTCGGCGCCGCGGTCCTCTCGACGCTGTTCTTCCCGGCGGCCGGCCTGCGCCTGCGGGGGGACGACGTAAGCGAGGCTTCGCTGATCGGCGCCTAGCGGCGCGAGCCCCCGAGGGACATCAGGTTCAGCGAGGCGCCCCCGTCCACGGCGATCGTCTGGCCGTTCACCTGCCCTGCCTCCTCGCCTGCGAGAAAGGAAACGGCCGCCGCGATCTCCGATGGCTCGACCAGCCGGCCCGAGGGGGCCGAGTCGAGCGCCCGCCGGCGCACCTCCTCAGGCATCGCCAGCACCTGCTCGGTCGCGACGAGGCCTGGGAGGATCGCGTTGACGGTGATCCCCCGAGGAGCATTCTCGGCCGCCAGCGTCCTGACCATGCCGAGCTGTCCGGCCTTCGAGGCGGCGTAGGCGACCTGTCCGGGCAGGCCGCCGAGGGCCGCGACGCTCGAGATCACCACGATCCTCCCGTGGCTGCGCTCGCGCATGCCTCCCAGGCAGGCCTGGATCGTGCGGAACGAGCCGGTCAGGTTCACATCGATGTCCAGCTGCCACTGCTCGGGGGTCATCCGGTGAGACGGAGCGATCGTCGTGGTGACACCGGCATTTGCCACGCAGACGTCGATCTCGCCGAGCGGCGGGAACTCGTCACGGGCGACGTCGAGGGTGATGTCACAGCCCTCGCCGAGGTCGAGTGTCAGGACCTCCAGGCCATCGTCCGCGAGGCGGGCGGCGATGGCCGCGCCGATGCCCCGTCCCGCGCCTGTCACGAGCGCTCTGCGCGGCTGGGTCACAATTGCGCCTCGACCACCATCGAAGGAGGGAACGATGACAGACCGCTGGTTTTCACCTGATGAGCTCGAGCAGCTGTCGCGGCCAACGATGGACCGCGCGATCGAGGCGATCGACGCGGGCGAACTCGACCGCGCAAGGACGCTCTGCTCGGAGATGAAGCATGAGTGGCAGATGCTCCACGACCTGATGGCCGGCGGTGTCCTGGACCTTGTCTCCTTCATTCAGCAACGGCTGGGGGAGGAGGGCGTGGCGGAAGCGTGGACCGAGAGCATGAGCCGCGGCTGGCGCCAGCATCACGACGCCATCAACTCGCTGGACCGGCGCAAGATCGTCGAGCTGCTGGCCGCGACCTGGCGCGCGCACTCGTGCTCGGGTGTCGGCCCCAACCCCGGCAGCTTCACGATCACCGAGGACGAGGAGAAGGTCAGCTTCTCGATGAACCCCTGCGGCTCGGGGCAGCGGCTGGTGCGAAACGGCGCCTATGACGGGCTGCCCGGCGGCGGCGTCACCCAGGAGGCCCACGACTGGTCCTTCAACCGCAAGGGCTTCCCGCTCTACTGCACCCACTGCAGCTTCATGAACGAGTCGCTTCCGATTCAGTGGTCGGGCTATCCGCTCTATCCCTCAGAACCGCCCGAGGACTACTCCAAGGACCCCTGCGTCTGGCACTGGTACAAGGATCCGGGGGAGATCCCCGAGCGTCACTGGAGCCGCTATGGGGCGGTCAAGCCCGACCGGGCCGCGGGATGATCACGTTCTCGGGGTTGGGCTGTTCATCGGGAGGCGCCTGGCTGTAGTCGGCGAACTCTCCGTCGCGCCGGGCGACGGCCGCACCGACTCCCTCGCGTTCGGCGAGCTCGATGAACTCGTCCGCGTCGGGCGTGTTGCGCATCAGCCCGTCCAGGACGGGGCCGAGCAGCTGGGTCGAGGCCAGACCCATGTTCTCGTAGGCCTGGTTGACGATCAGCTTCATGGCCGTCAGCTGCGAGATCGGGATGCCGGCGAGCTGGCGGGCCCGGTGGGCGACCTCCTCCTCGAGGCGCTCGAAGGGCACGGCCGCGTTGATCAGTCCCGCCTCGACGGCCTCGAGGCCCGACAGGGGTTTTCCGGTGAGGGCGTATTCCTTGGCCTTGGTCAGCCCCAGCCGGTAGAGCCACATGCCTGTCAGGTAGCAGCCCCACATGCGCGAGTAGGAGGTGCCGATGCGGGCGTCCTCGCTGGCGATGACGAGGTCGGCGCAGAGCGCCAGGTCGCTTCCCCCGCCGACGCACCAGCCGTGAACCTGGGCGATTACCGGCTTGGGCGAGCGCCAGATGCTCATGAACTTGGGCACCACCCCCAGGCTCTGAGAGGTCGCGAAGGTGAAGTCCTTGCCGGGATCCCACTCTCCATCGGTGCGCAGCGAATCGTCCCAGTGGTGAAAGCCCCCGCCGAAGTCGAAGCCTGCGCAGAAGGACCTGCCCGCGCCCCGCAGGACGATCACCTTGACCGCCGGGTCTTTGGTCGCTCGGTGAACGGCTTCCTCGAGCTCGGATGGCATGGGCGGGACGATCGTGTTGAGCCGATCTGGCCGGTTCAGGGTGATCGTCGCGACCTGCTCGTCGGTGTCATAGAGCAACGTCTCGTAGGACATCTCGCCTCCTCGGGTGGACGGCTGCCGATGCTATTCGCTCAGACCCGTCCCGAGACCCTGTCGACGAGCCGGCCGAGCAGCGAAGGGCGACCGGTGCGCCGCTCCGAGGCGTCGGCGCGCCTGTAGAGCGAGTAGATCGCGTGAATCGAGCCCCAGCGCACCGGCTCCGGCTCCCACCGGTGTGGCCTGCGCCCGACCCAGGGGAGCCGGATCAGCTCGGTCGGCTCCCCGAGGATCAGGTCACGGAGTGTCCTCCCGGCGAGATTGGAGGCGCCGACGCCTTCGCCTACATAGCCGCCCGCGCGGGCCAGGCCGCTCTCGGGTTCAGCGTCGATCGAGACGCACCAGTCGCGGGGCACCCCGAGAACGCCCGACCAGGCATGGTCGATCTCCACGCCGGCTGCGGCGGGGAACATCTCGATCAGCTTCGCCCTGAGGCTCGCCACGGTCGACGGGGGCGTGTCACCGCGCCCGTCGGTTCGGGAGCCGAAGCGGTAGGGCTTTCCCCTTCCGCCGATCGCGATCCGCCCGTCTGCGGTCCGCTGCAGATAGGCGTAGACATGGGCGCTGTCTCCCATCACCTCGTTGGCGCCCCAGCCGATCTCCTCCCACAGCGCCGGCTCGAGTGGCCGGGTGATGATCATCGAGCTGTTCATCGGCACCAGTGCTCGCCGCTGGCCGCGCAGGCTGGACGTGTAGCCCTCGGTGGCGCGGACGACCCAGCGGGCGGAGACCGTGCCGCGCTCGGTGATGGCCCGGTGCGGCTCGATCGCGGTGACGGCTGTCTGCTCGTAGATCTGCACGCCCAGCTCCTCGACGGTCGCGGCAAGGCCGAGCAGCAGCTTGGCGGGGTGGACCCTTGCGACATGAGGCGAGAAGCTGGCGCCCAGGGCGCCCTGGACCCTGACCCTCGCCGCGAGCTCCTCGGGTGCGAGCAGTCGGAGGTCCTCCTCCCGAAGGCCGCCGGCGCGGGCGGCTTTCACCTCGTGGCGCAGATGCTCGAGCTGCGCCGCCCCGAGCGCCACCGAGAGGTGACCGCCATGAGCCAGGTCGGCGTCGATCCCGTGGCGCTCGAGGACAGCCTCGATCTCGTCGACCGACTCGAACATCCTTCGCCGGAGCGAGGCGAAGGCCTGAGGGTCGCTGTTTCGCAGGTACGCCCTGGGCGGTCCCGAGAAGAACCCGGAGACCCATCCGCCATTGCGTCCCGAGGCGCCGAAGCCGGCCACCTGGGCCTCGAGCAGGACGATCCGCAGCGAGGGGTCGGCGCGTGCCAGGTAGTAGGCGGTCCACAGGCCGGTGTAGCCGGCGCCGACGATCGCGACGTCCGCCTCGAGGGGCCCGGGAAGCGGGGCGCGGGGAGCCGGCGGGCCGCCAAGCGAGTGCCACCAGAAGCCAAGCTCGCCCGTTCGCATTTTGCGAGCCTAGCCACAGGGCCGCCCTTTGGCGCGCAGGCGGCGTATCATCGGGCCGAGAGAGCCCCTGGGGTGGGCGCGTCGCGATTCGGGAGGAGCTGTAAATGGAGGCTGCAACCACAGCAGGGACGAGCGGGAAGCGTGCCGCAGAGAGCGCCAGCACGATCGCCGAGGCCTTCCGCCTCACGGCGGCCGAACGCGCCGATGACATCGCCATCCGCACCAAAGGCGACGAGTTCACGATCACCTGGGGAGCCCTGCGCGATCGCGTGGACGCCCTCGCCGGGGGACTGGCCCAGCTGGGCCTGCGCCGGGGGGACACCCTTGCGCTGCTGATCGGCAACCGCCCCGAGTTCCACATCTGCGACCTGGCGGGGATGATGGTGGGAGCCGCGCCATTCTCGATCTACAGCACCTACACGGCAGAGCAGATCGCCTACCTGCTGAAAGACGCCGAAGCGAAGATCCTGATCTGCGAGGAGCAGTACCTCGAGCGTGTCGAGGAGGCCCGGCGCGAGGTCCCGGGACTCGAGCACGTGATCGTGATCGACGGGAATGCCCCTCCAGGGATCATGCTCCTGTCCGAGGTTGAGGGAGCCGACCCGACCTTCGATGTCGAGGCGGCCGTCGCTCAGATAGAGCCGAACGACATCCTCACCCTGATCTACACCTCCGGGACAACCGGCCCGCCGAAGGGCGTGCAGTTGATCCACCGCAACCTGCTGGCAGCCGTCGAGGGCCTGGACGTCCTGATCGAGTTCCCCAAGGACGGCCGGGTGATCTCATGGCTGCCGAGCGCGCACGTCGCCGAGCGCAACGCCCACCACTACCTCCCGATCGTCTACGGCCTGCAGATCACCTGTTGCGAGGACCCGCGCCAGGTCCTCTCCTACCTTCCCGAAGTCCGCCCCAGCTGGTTCTTCGCCGTGCCGCGGATCTGGGAGAAGCTCAAGGCTGGGCTGGAGACGATGATCGCCGGGCAGCCGCCCGAGCAGCGCAAGGTGATGGAAGCCGCCGTGGCGGCGAGCATCGAGAAGGTCCGCCTCGAGCAGCGCGGCGAACCGGTCCCCGAGGAGCTGGCCGCGCAGGTCGCCAAGGCCGACGAGGAGATCTTCGCGGGGCTCAGAACGATGCTGGGCCTCGACCAGGTCGAGGCGATCAACGTCGGGGCCGCCCCGACGCCGGTCGAAGTGCTCGAGTTCTTCCATGCGATCGGCCTGCCGCTCGCCGAGCTCTGGGGGATGAGCGAGACCTGCGGCGCCGGCAGCGTCAACCCTCCCGGCAAGATCAGGATCGGCACCGTCGGCCCGCCCGCGCCGGGGGTCGAAATCAAGCTGGACACGGACGGCGAGGTGCTGATCAAATCCGAAGTCGTGATGCTCGGCTACCGGAACCTGCCCGAAAAGACGGCCGAGGCGTTCACCGAGGACGGCTGGATGCGCACGGGTGACATCGGCGTGTTCGATGAGGAGGGCTACCTGCGAATCGTCGACCGCAAGAAGGAGCTGATCATCAGCGCCGGCGGCAAGAACATGTCCCCGGCGAACATCGAGGCGACCCTGAAGACCGCCTCGCCCCTGATCGGACAGGCCTGTGTGATCGGGGACATGCGCCCCTACAACACAGCCCTGATCGTGCTCGATGCCGACTTCGCGCCGATGTGGGCCTCCCAGCAGGGGATCGAGGACACGGCCCTCGAGTCCCTCGCCGGCGACGAGCGCGTCCGCGCGGCCGTCGAGGAGGGAGTCCAGGCGGCCAACGAGAAGCTGGCCAAAGTCGAACAGATCAAGAAGTTCACGATCGTCGAGGGCGACTGGCTTCCCGGTGGCGACGAGCTGACGCCGACGATGAAGCTCAAGCGCAAGCCCATCTCGGAGAAGTACACGCCGGCGATCGAGAGCATGTACGCGAAGTGAGCTCGCCTCAGACCGTCCCCGCCGAGAGGACCGATCTGAAATTCCCCTCCGAGGGGGACCAATGCGCGGCCTGGTTGTATCGCCCGGCGCCATCGGCGGAGACACCCGCTTCGGGAGCGCCCTGCGTGGTGATGGCACATGGCTTCTCGCTGACCCGCCACGACGGGCTGCCCGACTACGCCGAGCGGCTGGCTGCGGCCGGCGCGGCGGTGCTGCTCTTCGATCACCGCTACCTGGGTGACTCAGGAGGGCAGCCGCGCCAGCGATTCCGCAAGGCCGCACAGATGCAGGACTGGCGAGCGGCAGTGGCTTTCGCCAGGAGCCTCGACGGGATCGACCCCGAGCGGATCATCCTCTGGGGGTTCTCCTTCAGTGGGGGCCACGTCGTGGAGATCGCGGCCGCCGACCCCCGGATCGCCGCGACGCTGGCCCTCTGCCCGATGGTGGACGGTCTCGCGCGGGCGCTGGCGACCCCGCCGTCGCTGAGCGCATGGCTGATCCCACGGGCGCTGGCCGACCAGTGCGGCCGCCACAACCTCGTCGCCGTCACAGGGCAGCCGGGCGAGCACGCGGCGATGACGCTGAAGGGCGAGGCCGACGGGTTTGCAGCAGCCGTACCGGCCGATTCGCCCTGGCGCAACGAAATATCGCCGGCGGTCTTCCTGACGGTCGCGATGCACCGGCCGGTGGCACGTGCCGGCAAGATCACCGCGCCGCTCTGGGTGGGCGTCGGAGAACAGGACATCTCGGTCTCGAAAAAGGCCGTCGAACGACTGGCCGACAGGGCACCCCGGGCCGAGCTTCACCGCTACCCCTACGACCACTTCGGCTCGTTCCTGGGCGAGGGGCCGGCGCGGGTGGCGGGCGATCAGATCGAGTTCCTGCGCAGCCGTGGGCTGCTCCCCGCCGCCGGCTAGGGCTTGCGGAGCACGAACTGCGTGCCGATCACCTCGAGGCCGGCACAGCGATCGGCGAACTCGTCGACGGCACGCTTGACGCCGTCCTCGAACCAGGAGCCCTGATGGCCGTAGTCGTCGCCGGCGATCAGCCCGCCGGGCTTGACCGCCGGGAAGTAGGACTCGAGATCGGCGCTGACGCCCTCGTAGGAGTGATCGCCGTCGATGTAGACCCAGTCGAGGCTCTCGGGCTCGAAGGTCCGGGCGGCATCGCCCGAGCGCTGGCGCAGGACCGTCACCTGACCGCTTGAGATCTGGGTGGCGAAGCGGGCCATGACGCTCGCATACATCTCGTCCAGGGCCTGCTGGCCGCCCTGCATTTTTCCGCCGTAGGAGGCCTTCTCATAGTTCTCGTCGGTCCTGTGCTCCCAGGGGTCGACCAGATAGAGGCGCTTCGGCCTGCGGTCTCCCAGAATCACCGCGGCGAAGTCACCGCGCCAGGTCCCGATCTCGGCACAGTCGCCACCTGCCGCCAGCATCTCCAGCATCCGGGCTCGCTCGGCTTCGCGTTTACGCAGCACTTCGGCCCGCGGAGTGGGCGGCCGGGGAGGCGAGATCTTGCGCTTGATGCGGCGTGGAATCCTGCGTATGCGGCCTGCTAGTGACATGTTCTCCCCGGCGCCGTCGGGCGCCCCTCGTCGTCTCCCGGGCGCCGCAGGCTATCAGCAGATCCTCAGCGGCTGACGATGTGGAATGTGAGGCGCTCTCAGCGGATCTCGACGCCGCTCGGCCGGGGGTCCTCTTCGTAGGACGCCTCCTGCATCGCCGGACGGGGGCCGGTGCGTTCCGCCGCGTCCTCGCCGGAGGACTCGGGCCGGGGCGCCGGCGTGGGGCCGTCGACCTCCCCGATCATGGCCTGGTCACGCCCGGCTTTCTTCGCCGCGTAGAGGCCCACATCGGCGATCTGCACGAGCGTCTCGACGGCATCGGATTGGTTGGAGTCGGCGACCCCGAAGCTCGCGGTGAAACGAGCCGTTTCGCCCGGATGGGCGCTCGCCAGGCGCAGACGCAGGCGATCGATCACGGTGACCGCCTGGAAGCGGTCGAGCTCGGGCAGCACGATGATGAACTCCTCGCCGCCCCAGCGAGAGACGACGTCGTGGTCGCGGAACGTTTCCAGGGCAACGGATGCGAACAGCCGAAGCGCCTTGTCGCCGGCCTCATGGCCATGGGTGTCGTTGAGCTGCTTGAAGTGGTCGAGGTCCGCCAGGATCACGGAGAAGAGGCTCCCGGCCTTGATCATCTCGCGGAGCCTGGTCTCCGCGGTGCGCCGGTTGACAAGTCCCGTGAGGCCGTCCGTTGATGCCTGCAGCTGGGTCTTCTCAAACGCCCTGACCGTTCCGATCCTCGAGCCCGAATGCGCCGCCAGAGCCCGGAGACGGTCGATCGGCTCCTCCTGCAGTGGCGCGCGGTCGGGGCCTGTCGTGTGCAGGACGCCGAGCGAGCGGCCCATGAAGCCGACGGGCACGCAGACCGCAGAGCAGGCCCCTCCCTTGCGGTTGCGCAGATGGGGGCAGGCGTTCAGTTCGTCGCTCGAGTCGAAGACGACGGCGCTGCCGCGGCGCACGGCGACACAGGAGAAGGGTGATTTCACGCCGCAGCCGGGGGCTCCGGCCGACGGGCTGTTCGCAACCCGGCGCAGGTTCGCACGGCTCGAGTCCGACAGGAGAAGCTCCATGGTAGTCGCCTCTGAGATGTCCTCCATGGCCCGCTCGACCACGTCGCAGACGTTGGCCTCCTCGTCAGCCATCTCGAGCGCCTCGGCGAGCTTGCTGACGTAGCCGTCGCGCTCGGCGTTCTGAGTCAGCTCTCGCTCGAGGTTGAAGCGCTCTGTCGTGTCGCGAGCGTTGATCACCACACCTCGGAGGTAGCGGTCCGAGCGCAGGTCGGTTACCCGGGCATCGAGGTGGCGCCACTCGCCGGTCAGGTCGCGCATCCGGAACGAGACGGCCGCCGGCTGGGCGGTCCGGGCGATCTCGGCCACCAGCTCCCGGTCGTCCTCGTGAACGAGCGTGGCCAGGCCCGGGCCGATCAGATCGTCCTCGGAAAGGCCCGTCTTCGAGATGAGAGAGGGGCTGGCGTAGCGGCAGCCGGTCTCGTCGAGGAGAGCCAGCAGGTCGGTGGAGGACTGCGCCAGGGTCCGGAAGTGGGAGGTCTGCCTGCGGGAGGTCGCGATCAGCGCGCAGGCCAGGAGCAGAGATGTGACCAGGCCTCCGATGGCCAGCCAGAGCTGGGTGCTGACGAGTGAGTTGACGCTCTGATCGGCGTTCTTGGCGATCGTCCTCGCGACGTTCAGGGAGGTGGCCGAGGTTAGGGCCACACCGATCCGCAGCCGTTGAACCGGATCGGTCGTGGCGATCCGCTCGCCCGCCGTGAGGGGGACCGACCCGGCGGGCCGCCCCGCAAGGAGGGCCGCGCCGCTGGCGGTCATATCGTCGATCAGCTTGGACTCCTGTTCGATCTGAGACCGCAGGGACCCTCCCGAGGCCGAGGGGACCCGCGTTTCGTCGTCATCTCCATTGACCGCAGGAGCGGCTCCGCCGTCGAGCAGGGCGCGGGCGCTCTCGCTCAGAGCGGTCGCCGTGGTGGCGGGGTCGGCCTTCGCCCCGCCGCGTACGAGCAGGACTTCGTTCAGGTAGCGCTCCGCGAGCGTCCGCTGGCGGGCAGCCACCTGGACGATTGCGCCCCTGTCGTGCGCCCGGCCGGTCGCCGAGAGTGTCAGGGCGAGGCTGATCGCCCCGACGACACCGAAGGTCGCGAGGATCGCCATGACGATCCAGCGGCCGCGGCTCTCGAATGGCCGCAGGCGCCTGACCTTCATGGGCTTCATCCGACCACCACTTCGTGGTGCATGCCGCCCATGAAGTGGCCCTCCATGTTGCAGAAGAAGACGTAGCGGCCGGGGGAGAGGTTCAGATGGAGGTCTCGGACGGCTCCTGGTTCACCGGGCTCGAGCACACCGGGCTCGGATTCTTCGACGGACTCCTCGGCGACGGTGAAGCCGTCCCGCCTGATCGGGAGGGTGCCGCTGGGTGCCCGGACGACGATCAGCTCGTGCTGGTCGGGTCCTTCGTTTCTCACACGGAGAGTCACGGGGCCGGCGGCGAGGTGGGTCGGGGCCTGGATCTGGAAGTCGCGCTCCGTGACCGGAACCACGGGGCCCGAGCTGGCCGATCGCGGGTTCGACTTGCCGCAGCCGGCGATCATGGCGCACAACAGCAGGACCCCAAGTCGAGGGGCCGCAGCACGGGAAGTGCCCAGCAGGGTCATGAGACCCCATCGGAGGGGCCACCGGGCCACTTGAGGGCCGCCCGCGGCCTCCCAGACGGGTGCTCGTGTCGTGGTTGTTCAGATGTTCTGAGCCTTCACGCGTGAGATATCCACGCGCAGGCGCGTCATAGGTGTTGTGCGACGGGCTCGACACCGATTTCGCGAAGACTCTCCTCGAGGGCGAGGATTCTGCTGGTGTCCTCGTAGAAATCCTGCTGCTCAACGATGCGCCCCCAACTGGTCCGAGCGAGCAGCATCGTGCGGTTGGAGTAGATCTGCCGGCCGTCGGGGCCCTTGGCCCAGTCGTCGAAGCGCACGACGAGGGTCATAGCCCAGGGCGGGCCGCCGATCCACAGGGCCCGGATCTCGCCGTTGATCCCGGCGCGGGTGAAGTCCTGCAGGAAGCGGTCGATCTGAGCCTTCCCGCGGTGTTCCCCGGACCAGCGGTGGGGTCCCTCGTTGAAATGAAGGACCGCGTTCTCGGCATAGCCGGCCAGCAGCGGGCCGCGATCGCCTCCGTTGAGCTTCGCAACGTCTCTCCTCAGCTTGAAGAGCAGCACCCTGGTCAGCGCCGCGCGCGCGAGAAGGGCTCCTGTGATGCCTGCGATCAGGCCGGACCTGTGGCTCATTGCTCGCTCCTGTTCCGAGTGAGCGGCGGACCATAGCAAGATTAGAGCGATCGCTCTAGTTGCTGGGCATTGGGGGTGCTACCGGCTTCGCATTAGGCGCCCGACGGCGGCCATGAGCTCCTCGGTTCGCTCCTCCCGCTGCTCATCCTCCGCGCCGAGCACACAGGTCCGGGCGTGCCCGTCGAGCAGGCCCAGGGCGACCTTCTCCAGTGCGGCCTGGACCGCCGCAATCTGGGTGAGGATGTCGATGCAGTATCGATCGTCCTCGACCATCTGCTCGACGCCGCTCACCTGCCCTCGGACACGCGCCAGTCGTGCGAGCAGTTGTGGCTTGGTGGCCTGGTAGCCCTTGCCGGTAGGTGATGCGTCTGTGGGCGTCATGGGTCAATTATACCTATACGGGGGAGGGGTATACTCGAAGGGTGGCTGTCCTCAACACAATCGCCAGCGCCCTGGAAGATGCGTTCCTGATGGCCTGGGAGGTCTGGTGGGCGCTGGTCCTGGGGTTCGCGATCTCGGCGATCGTCCAGGCGTGGGTGCCGCGCGATCGGATCCAGAGGGCGCTGGGTGGCTCGGGCCTCCGGCCGGTCGGGCTCGCGACCGGATTGGGAGCGGCCTCCTCTTCCTGCAGCTATGCGGCAATCGCGATCGCCAAGAGCCTGTTCCAGAAGGGCGCCAGCGCCGCGTCGGCATTGGCCTTCCAGTTCGCTTCGACCAATCTGGTGTTCGAGCTGGGCATCGTGATCTGGGTGCTGATGGGCTGGCAGTTCACCCTCGCGGAGTTCGTCGGCGGGATCGTCCTGATCGCGATCATGAGCCTGCTGCTGCCGGTGTTCGTCTCCAGGCGCCTCGAAGAGGAGGCGCGGGAGAACGCGCAGCAGGCCGACGCTGGGCACCAGCACCACAGCGCCGGAGGGAACATGACGATCCGCCGGCGGCTCACCAGCGCCAGCGCCTGGTCGGACGTGGCGCACAACTTCCGCAACGACTGGTCGATGCTCTGGAAGGAGATCACCCTCGGGTTCCTGCTGGCCGGGTTCGTGGGACAGCTTCCGGACAGCTTCTTCAACGCCCTGTTCCTGACCGATGCCGCCGCGCCGGTCAAGCTGATCGAGAACGCCTTGGTGGGACCGCTGATCGCTGTCCTCAGCTTCGTCTGCTCGGTCGGGAACGTCCCGTTGGCGGCCGTCCTGTGGTCGGGGGGCATCGGCTTCGGCGGGGTGATCGCGTTCATCTTCGCGGACCTGATCGTCGTGCCGATCGTCCTGATCTACCGGAAGTACTACGGGGCCGCCTACACAATCCGGATCGTGGCGCTGATGTTCGTCACGATCGTTATCGCGGCGATCCTGATCGACCTGGCTTTCAGCGGTCTGGGGCTGATCCCCAGCGCCCGCCCGACACGGGCCGACATCTTCAGCTCGGTCAAGGTCGACTACAAGCTCTTCACCAACATCCTCGGCGCAGTCGTCTTCGGAGTGCTCTTCTGGCTGACGATCCACCGCGGCGCAACCGACCCCGTGTGCGGGATGAAGGTGGATCGGGACAAGGCCGTTCGCAGGGAGATCGCGGGAAGGACCGTCTACTTCTGCGGTGAGCACTGCGCCCAGAGCTTCGAGGCGGCCCGAAGCGGCGCGCCCGAAACGGTGGGCGGCCATCACTGACGCCCGGTGGCGAAGCCGGGCCTGATTTCATCAGGGCGCGCTGCGCGCCCCGGCGCTCAGGAGCTCTGCGCGCGCCCCTCGTCCTGTGCCTGGCGTTCCTCGACGAGGGCACGCAGCTGGTCGCTGACCTCGGTGGAGATCCGTTTGAGGTCCCATTTGCTCAGCGTGATCAGATGCATCGGTGAGGTCGCGACGACGTCGGCGGTGCGCCGGTTGCCGGAGAGCATCCCCATCTCCCCGAAGACGTCACCGGGGCCGAGCGTCCCGATGACCTCGCCACCCTTGATCACGTCGGCGGTGCCCGTGTCGATGACGATCAGGTCGTAGGAGTAATCGCCTTCGTGCACGAGTCTCTTGCCGGCAGAGACTGAGGTTTCGCTTGCGAACACCTGCACCGTGTCAAGCGCCTTCTGTGACAGCGATGAGAACAGCGGGATGGTCTTCAGACGATCGGGATCCATGGTCTCCCAGACTTTTCGCGATGGCAGTGGAAAGCGCTCAGAGAATACGACCTCGGGCGGAGCCGGTGAATTCTCAAGGCTCCCCTCGAGCGCGTCCGGCGCTGAGCCGGGGGGAGCGGTCAATAGAGTCCACGCCCACCTCCCGGGGTCAAGCACTCGCTGGTGGGCCCGGAAAACTCGAACGTAGGGGGAACATGAAGAACCTCGGCCTCGAGAGGCCTCAGCGCGTGCGGTTGGGCGCACGGCGAGGGACTCTCGCAGCGGGCATCATCGTGACCGGACTGATGGCGCTTGGCGGCGGCAGCGCCTCGGCGCTCGTGACCCACCTGCCCGGCGGGGCGGCGGTCAGCTTCCAGCCGCTGCCCGGCAGCAGAGCAGCGGCAGCGCTCTCGGGACCGGCAGAAGAATTCAACGCCGAACATCCGCTCGAATTCCACGGCGGGCCGGTGATGACATCGAACAGCAACTACATAATTCTCTGGGCGCCACCCAAAGGGCCGAAATACGCGGCGAAGTACACGGCGGGAGTTGCCAAGTACTTCAAGGACCTGGCCCATGACAGCGGCAAATCGACCAACGTCGACTCGGTTGCGGTCCAGTACGGGGCGAACTACAGCTCGACCTACGCGGGGACGATCAAGGACAAGGATCCATACCCCGCCAACGGCTGCACCCGGGCACCGATCTGCCTCAGCGGCCAGCAGCTCGAAGAAGAGATCGAACATGTCGTCCTGAGCAAAGGGCTCCCGACGGACCTGGGTCACGAGTACTTCCTCGTCACGCCCGAAGGTGTCGAGAGCTGCTTTGAAGGCGGCGCGGCCTTCGAGTGCTCAGCCAGCTCCGAAGTGCCCGCCTATTGCGCCTACCACGGCGCGATCTCGGTGCCGGGCGGAGAGATCGTCTACTCCAACGACCCCTACGTCTACGAAAAACTCTGCGACGAAGCGGGGCACCACCCGAACGGCCCGTCGGATGCGGCGCTGCTTGGCGGGTTGAGCCACGAGCACAACGAGTCGATCACCGACCCGCTCCCCGGGAGTGGCTGGACGGACAACGACGGCGCGGAGAACGGTGACAAGTGCCGGACGTTCGAACCGAGCTCCGAATTCGGAGCGATCCTCGGGACGGCCCCGGACGGCTCCCCCTACAACCAGGTGATCAACAAGCACCGGTATTTCCACCAGCAGGAGTGGAGCAACGCCGGGCTCGCCTGCAAGCAGCACGCCTAGACGCTCGACGCTGGGCGGAGCAGAACGGCGCGTGGGGCCCGGAGGCCCCACGCGCTTGCTGCGAACTGCCGGGCCGACCGCGCTCAGACCTCGAGCGTGGTCAGACCCGCCCTAGCCGACCAGAAGGGATTCACCCTTGTTGGCGGCTGTGCCTTCCAGACCGGACGGGAGGCCACCTTCAGGTGCCCACACGTTGCCGGTTTCCGGACCATTCAGTTCGGACAGGAGGACGCCAACGGCGCCTTCTTCGAACGCCGGCGGGTTGACCTGGGGCGTGTAGCCCGGAGCCAGTTCGCCGAGGAAGGGGCCGACGGTGTAGACCGCGGAGCTTGTCTTCGAGAAGACGCCAACGTCTCCGGTCTGTGCCGCGACGACTGCGCCGTGGACACGGACTTTGGCCAGTCCGGTGCATTCGAATTCGACGACGTAGCCGGTTCCCGGTGCGGCTTCATTCGTCAGGGATGCTCCGGCTTCCCCTTTGCTTTTGTTGAGCCAGCCGAGCTCGCCGGCCAGCGTGTTCATGGTGATGGTTTCCTTCTTCGCGCCGCTCGAGCAGGGTGAGCCGAGGGCTTTGCACTTCGAGAAGGTTGCCGTCACGCCGAACTGCTTGCCGATGCCGCCGACGTTGGCAACTTTGCCGCTGTCCTTGAACGAGGCGCATTCGACCTTGATGTCGCCTTTGCCGGGGATGACGTTGTGCAGGATCCCTACGCCGCCCTTGCCCTTGAAGGCCTTGCCTTTACCGACGCCCGGCGTGATTTCGTAGCCGGTGCCGGCTGCCGAACAACCCTTGGCGTATTTGCCGTTGGTCTTGACGGCTTCTTTCTTGCATTCGTTCCACTGCGGGTTCGCGGAAGCCACGGCGCTGAGCGCTGTGAACGCGAACAGGGCCACAATGGCGAGCCCCAGAATTCTCATGCTTTTCATTTATTCAACTGCTCCTTTTCCGTCTGTTTGGATCGACTTGCTTGAGCGACGTTGGTGCTGTGATGAACTTCTCGTCGCTTGACGGCCCCTCCAGGTCCGCCCGCTCTCTCCGGGCTGTCGTGTCGACGCATAAAGGGCCGAGCATCACCAAGGATCACCTGCGGGCTCCTCGGGCGCATCGGTAGCCCCCGCGCCGATATCGCGGCCGAGCGCGAAGA
>CAZFGJ010000045.1:0-18351 GCA_964518445.1 uncultured Solirubrobacteraceae bacterium | reverse complement strand
ACCGTCACTGAGAGGCGGGCGCCTCGACCCCGGTGCCGGCCAGCTCCCAGACCTTCGCCGAGGCGGAGGAGCGGTCCCCCACGCCGAGCTTGCGAAAGGCGCGCTCGAGGTGCTTGCCGACCGTCCGGTGGCTGATCCCGAGCTTCCTGGCCACGTGGTGGTTGGAACGGCCCAGTGCGACCAGCTGCAGGGCCTCGGCCTCGCGCGGCGTTAGGCCCGCCGCCTCCAGCGTCTCGAGCAGCGGGCTCGAGAGCGCCTGGGGGACGGCCCGCGCCGCCTGATGGGCGATGGCGTTCAGATACGCCTGGATCAGGAAGGGGCGGGCATCGTTGATGAAGTCCCGCTCGGCATCGGAGAAGTCCTTCTCGCCCCGGGTCATCGCTATCGCCAGCACCTGGCGCGGGCTGCCCGGCAGGGTGAATGCGAGTTGGTGCTCGACACCCATCGGCCGATAGAGCTCTTTGTAGAGCGGCAGTGCCCGCAGTTCCTCGCTGGTGACAAGATCGGAGAACCGCATGGCCCTCCCGTCCTGGGTGCGCATGTAGTACTGCAGCAGCGGATTTTCGTGCGCGTAGCGGGCCCAGAGCAGGTAGGACTCCTGGGGCGCGTCAGGGCTCATCAGCGCGACGATGTCGTCCGGCCCGGGGCCGATTTCGTTGAGCGAGGCGTAGTTGCAGGGAAGGGCCCGGTGGATCGCCTCGAGCAGCCCGGCCCGCAGTTCCTCGAGGTCGAGCAGGCCGCAGACGTCGCCGACGAGGCTCAGCAGACGGCGCTCCGCCCCGGGATCTGTCAGCGGCTCAGATGACATACGTCGTATGGACGTATAACGGTTCGCGAACGGACGTGCTTCCGCCCGTCAGGCCGGCTGTCCGACGGCTGACCGGGGAGCCGCCGCGCGGCGCTTCGCCGCCCCCATTAGGCTGTCCCCTCCGTGGACTTCCTGATCGCCCGAGACGACCTGGAGCAGACGCGCTTCGCCGAGGCCCCGCCGCTGGAGGCCGGCCCCGGGCAGGCCGTACTGCGGGTAGACCGGTTCGGCCTCACCTCGAACAACATCACCTACGCCCAGTTCGGCGTCGCGATGTCCTACTGGAACTTCTTCGCGGCACCCGAGGGCTGGGGGCGGATGCCCGTCTGGGGCTTCGCCGAGGTCAGCGCCAGCAACGCCGACGGCCTCGAGGTGGGAACGCGGGTGTACGGCTACCTGCCGCCCTCCACCGAGCTGCTGGTTGAGCCGACACGAGTCGGGCCGCAGGGGTTCGTCGACGGGGCCGCCCACCGCGCCGCTCTGCCGGCCGCATACAACGGCTACTCCGCCACCACTGCCGACCCCGTCTATGACGCCGACCACGAGGACGAGCAGATGCTGTTGCGCCCGCTGTTCTTCACCTCGTGGCTGATCGACGACTTCCTGCGGGACAGCGAGCTGTTCGGCGCTCCGACCGTCGTGCTCTCGAGCGCCTCGAGCAAGACCTCCAGCGCCCTTGCCTTCCTGCTGGCCCACGATCATGCCGCCGAGGTCGTGGGTCTGACATCGGCCCGCAGCTGCGAGTTCACCCGGGGACTGGGCGTCTACGACCACGTGATCTCCTACGAAGAGATGGACTCCCTGCCACAGGGGCGGGCCGTCTACGTCGACATGGCGGGCAACGCAGACGTGCGAACGGCCGTGCATGAGCACTTCGGCGGCGATCTCGCCCATTCCGCGGTGGTCGGCGCGACCCACCACGACAGCATGGGCGCCGTCCCCGAGACCCTCCCGGGCCCCCGCCCGACATTCTTCTTCGCGCCCGACCGGGTTGCGAAGCGCAGCGCCGAGTGGGGACGCCCCGGACTCGAACAGCGGATCGCCGACTCCTGGAAGCCCTACCTCGGGTGGGTCGGTGGATGGCTCAAGGTGATCCACGGCTCCGGAGGAGACGCCGTCGACGCCGCCTACAAGGATCTGCTCGCTGGCCGGATCGACCCGGCCAGCGCCCACGTGCTGACGCTTCAGGGCTGTTCACCGGGGTCGCGCGCGTCCGACGCCGCGCGCGACCCCGTGTGGCCCCCAGCTTCGGGCTACCGGCTCCTCACCGCAAGGAGGACCGCCGGTGAGCCCGCGCCCCCGATGGGGCCCTCGCCGCTCCACTGAGCGACGAAGTCTGTGCTCGCCTGGACACCCGAGACATTCAGGGCGAACGAGCCGTTCGAGGCGACCCTGATGCTCTGGCTGTGCCATACCGCCCGGCCGAGCGTCCGGTAGGAGAGGCGGACGACCTCGCCTCCCTGTGCCGGGGTGAGACGACCGGTCAGCCTCACACGCCCGTGCGCCTTCTTCAGCCGGGCCCGGCTCAGCCTGTGCGAGCCGGAGATCTGAAGCGTCAACGCCGAGCCTGCGGCCGATCGCCCACCGTCGGTCGTGGCGAACAGAGAGCCCTGACCTGAGGCGTAGTCGACCGACCCTGCCGCAACCACCGACACGAGTGAGCGGGGAAGGCGCTCCGCGGACCAGCTCCGCCCACCGTCCGTCGTCCTGAGCAGGCCCGACCCGCTGGTGAGCGCGTAGCCGTCCTGGACGCTCGAGAAGGACATCCTTCCTTCGCCGCCCATTGCCTGCGTGCCGAGCGAGGAGATCTCGCTCCACGTCCGCCCGCTGTTGCGGGTGAAGAACAGACGCTGGCGAGAGACCTCGTAGCCGGTGCTCGGCGTGAGGAACGAGACGGCTTCGACGTTTCCGTTGCGGAGCGGGCGGGGGATCAGCTTCCAGCTGACTCCACCATCGAGCGACTCGATCGCTTCATCGCCCCAGGCGATCACCGCGGACCCTGCGATCTGTGCGCCCGCGAACAGCGGGAACGAGGACAGGCTGCGCCTGAGGATGTGCCGCCGGCGATGGCCCACCACGACGCTTCCGCCGATCCGGGAGAACGTGGCGCCCCCGTCGCTGCTTCGCCTCAGACCGGTCGGCCCCACTAGCAGAGCGGTGTTCGGGCCGGGCGCCAGGAGCCGGGCTGGCGCTTCCCCGGCGTTGGCCTCGATCGCCCATGTCGCCCCGCCGTTCGCCGTCCGGAAGACAGTGCCTCGAGCGTCCACCGCGAAGCCCGCCTGTGCCGTCGGGAACGCGACGTCGCTGAGATTGGCGGTCGTGGGCACATGGATCAGTCCCCATTCGCCGCCGCCGTCGGTGGTCGCCGCGATGACCCCCGAATGGCCGGCCACATAAGCGTCCTGAGGCGATGCCCCCAGGCGGATGGAGCTGTTCAGTTCGACGCCCAGCCGGTGGGAGATCTGCGACGGAAACGTCGTGCCCCCGTCGGGCGAGAGCACCGTCGTGCCGCCGTCGCCAACCGCGATGACGTTGAGACCCGTCGTGAACGCCAGCGAGGCGAGATTCGCTTCCGCCGGCGTCACCAGCGAGCCGGTCACGGTCCCGTCGGTCGTCCTGACGAGCGACTTGGTACCCGTCGCGATCAGACAGTTGAGCGAATCGCTGCAGGCGATCTGGCGCAGCGCGAGTGGAGGGGTGCCCGCCGGCAGCTTCACCGATTTCGGTTCCGATCCCGGTGTGCGTTCTTCCCAGGTCTTGCCTTCGTCTTCACTCACCAGCACCATCGTCCCGTTGAAACCGGGAGGGCCCGAGAAGGTCGGTGTCTGCCCCCCGCCGACGGCGTAGGCGAGCGTCGGCGTCACGAAGTAGACGCTGAACAGGGGCTCGCCGTTGAGCCCCGCGCCAACCTGCGTCCACGAGCCGGCGCCGTCGGTGGTCCGGTAGATACGTCCGCCTTTGCCGTCGCTGACGACAGCGAATCCGAGCGAGGGCGTACGGAAATAGATCTGCTCCGCGGTCGCACCGGCCAGCGGCACGGACGTCCTCTGCTGGACGCTCTGACCCCCGTCGGTGGTCTCGAGGATGCTGCCGTCCGCCAGCTCGACGAACCCCGTGGTCGGGCTGAGGAACGAGAGCCCGGCGACGTCGCTGGGGCAGCTCGTTTCAGAGGCGTCCACGGCAAGGCGGTGGAACGTCGTCCCTCCGTCGGTCGACTCGCGAACGGCGCAACCGCCCCCGATCACGACCGTGTTCGGGTCGACCTCCTGCAGCAGGCTCAGGTTGGCCGTCGTGCCGCTGGCCAGCCCCTGCCATGTTCCGCCTCCGTCATCGGAGCGAAGAACCGTCCCGTTGGCGCCCGCCGCATAACCGCGGGCCCCCTGGAAGGCGACCCGATTGAGGGTTTCGCCCTGGGGAAACGGGTCTCCCCAGTACCACCCGGACGTCCCGACCGACACGGGGGCTGCGAACGCCGACGCGACCGCCCCCAACGCCAGAATCAGGCACATCGCCGCCACGACAACCGCCACTCGACCGTGAGGAATCCTGCGGTCCATGTCCGCCCCCTAGCTGTTCGATTGGTCTGACTTGTTCCGCCAGTCCGGCAGCCCAGACGCTGCCTGGCCTATGAACAACCGAACGGGCCAAAGGTTGTGGAGCAACCGCCGAGCCGCACGTGAGAGGATTCCCGGCGCCGGCGGAGCGACGCACGCGAGAGCCTCCGCCCAGACCACCGATCAAGGAGACGCCGCATGCCCGACATCGAGTTCCCCACCAGCGCCGGAAGTGCGCCGGGCTATCTGGCCAAGCCGGACGGCGAGCAGGGCCCCGCGGTCATCGTCCTGCAGGAGTGGTGGGGTGTCGACGAGCACATCCGCTCGGTCTGCGACCGCTTTGCCGCGGAGGGCTTCTTCGCCCTTGCCCCCGACCTCTACCGAGGCGAGACGACGGCGCAGCCCAGTGAGGCCGAACAGAAGATGATGGCCCTCTCGATGGACCAGGCCGAGAAGGACATGTGCGGCGCCGCGGACTACCTGCAGGGAGTGCCCGGCGTGAGCGGCCCGGGAGTGGGAGCGATCGGCTTCTGCCTCGGTGGAGGCCTCTCCATCTGGGCCGCTGCGACCTGCCCGAACATTGCCGCGGCGGTCAGCTACTACTACGTCATGCCCCACGGGAAGCCCAATTTCAAGGGTGTGAACGGACCCGTCCTGATGCACTTCGGCACCGGTGACGAATTCGTGCCCGTCGAGGACGCGAAGAACCTTGCGGCCGAGCTCGAGAGCGCCGGCGCCGACGTCACGGCCGAGTTCTACGAGGGCTGCGGCCACGCCTTCTTCAACGACACCAACCGCCTGGGCACCTTCGACCCCGACGCGGCCCAGCTCTCCTGGGGGCGGACGGTCGAGTTCCTGCGGTCGGCTCTCTCCTGAGGTTTCCCAGCCGCGCGGCCCGGCTCACTTCGGCGACCATCGCCGTGACCGCAGCCGCAACGCCGGGATGGGCCGGCGCGCCGGTCCTGGCACGCACGACGGAATGGTCCGCCCCCGTCGCGCTCAGCTCCTGCCCGGTCTCGGGCGCGCCTCGGGTCGTCTTCCCGAGCGACGCTCCTGATCACTCGACCGGTCTCGGGGCGGTCGTCTGGGCCGCCGGCGCCCGGTGCCCGATCGGAGCGGGAGCAAAGATCGACCCGGTCGGGCCGGACACGGTGCCCGAGCCGCCGAGATCGCCCCCCTCCAGCGGCGGGCGCCCGCTGCGCCCGGCTGCCCCCCTGTCGGTTGCCACGGCCCCTCACGGCCTGATCGCGATCGCCGGCACCGACCCTCTGGAGAGCTCGCGGGGGCTCCTGATCCAGGGTCGGGCCGCCGGCAGGTTCTCGACTGTGAAGACCGGCGGCGGGCTCTCACGCCAGGCGGCCCTCAGCACCGCATACCTCGGTGACCTGGGGCTGCTGGCCGGCGCGGGAGCCAACGCCTCCACGGGCCTCGTCGTCGAGGTCGAGCGGTGGTTCGCCCGCCGCGCGGGCCGGCGAGCCCTGATCGGGCAGGCCGCCGGCGGCCGGCCGGTCATGCTCGCGATGGACTACCGCAGCGACACGCTCGCCGTCTGGTCCAGGAACGGCGGGCTCTACGCCCGTGATCTGCCCGCCTCGGGCGTCGAGCACCGCTCACAGCGGCTGGGACCGGCGGGCTCCGAGCCGCACGTGGCGGCCCTTCTCAGCGACGACAACCGGGCGATCGTCCTGTGGAGCGTCAGCGGCCCCTCCGGGACGCGCGTCTTCCTCGACTACTCCGCTCCCGGCGTGCGCTTCGGAGCACCCCGGCTGCTCGAGAGCTTCGCCGACCCCGGCGGCGTCGCCTCACCCGCCGGGTCGCCTCAGCTCGTCCGCCTGAGCTCTGAGAGCGTCATGGCCGCCTGGAACGGGGCCTCCGGCGGGCACTGGGTCCTGCGCACCGCCCCGATCGACCAGCGTGGCATGCAGAGCGTCTCGACGATCGCCGCGCCGGCGGGCGAGGCCCTGCTGAGCGCCCTGGCGCCCGGGCCCCGCAACGAGGCGGTGATGCTGTGGACCGAGCCGGAGCTGACGCCCTCGGGTGCGCCCGATCTGAGCCGCCGGCGCCTGATGGCCGCGCGTGGCAGCGAGTTCGCCCCGGGAGCGACCCGCTTCGGGGGACCAGAGCTCGTCGCGCCGCCCGGGCCGGTCTCGGGAGCCACCCTCGCGGTGGACCCTGAGAGCGACCGGGCCCTCGCCGTCTGGGTGGGAGAACACGGCTCTCTGCACTACTCCGTGAGGCCTTCGGCGCCCTCCGGCTGACCCGCCCGCGGGTGGGCGCAATGCGCGGAGGGGCACCTTTAGGAAAAGATGGTCGGTGGATGGACCGCGACTACGAGCTTCAGACACATCAGGCCGAGGACCGTCATTGGTGGTACCGAGGGCGGCGCACGGTGATCGAGAAGGTCATGAAAGACCTCGATCTCCCGGCCGGCGCCCGTATCCTCGATGCCGGCTGCGGCAGCGGGCGAAACATGATCGAGCTCGCGCGCCATGGCGCCGTCACGGGAATCGAGCTCTCCGACACGAGCGTGGAGCTGGCCCGCCGGCGAGACTCGGGCGAGGTCATCGCCGGCTCGGTGCTGGAGATGCCCTTTGCCGACTCCAGCTTCGATCTGGCCGTCAGCCTCGACGTGATCGAGCACCTGGAGGACGACCTGGGCGCCCTGCGCGAGCTGCGACGGACCGTCGCCCCGGGCGGATCCCTGCTCGTGACGGTCCCCGCCTACCAGTGGCTCTGGAGCGGGCACGACGAGATCAACCACCATCACCGCCGCTACACCCGCCGTTCTCTGCGCAGGGTCGCCGAGCAGGCTGGGTGGAAACAGGCCCGCACGACCTACTTCAACTCACTTCTGCTGCCGGTCGCGATCCTGCTGCGGGTGCTCGACCGGATCAACACGAAAACCACCGAGTCCAGCCTCGACCTCTGGATTCCGCCCGAACCCGTCAACTGGGTCCTCGAGCGGCCGCTGACCCTCGAGGCCGCTCTGATCGGCAAGGGCGGCAGGATCCCCGCCGGCCTTTCCCTGCTGGCCGTCTTCAACTAGCCCCGCCGGCGCCGGCGCCGCCCTTCCTCAGGCGGAGAGCGACGAGGAGGCGGTTCGGAACGTCCAGGCCCGGTTCACGAAGAAGGTGCCAACCGTGACGAAGGCCGTCGCGAACGCCTGCGCCAGGAGCTTGTCCAGATGTGCGCTGTCGACGAACAGGTAGAGCAGCAGCTCGTTGATCCCCAGCCCACAGCCCTGGACGATCGCCCAGCGCACCGGCGTGAGCGAGTCGCCCACATGATCGGCGAAGGTCCATTTGCGGTTGAGCAGGAAGCCATTCGTGGCACCGACGATGAATCCGATCGCCGAGGCCGCCAGGTACCAGACGCCGAACCCCTTCAACAGGACGGTGTAGACGATGAACGTCAGCAGGGTGTTCGAGATGCCGACGATGCCGAACTTGATGAACTGGACCAGCACCGGTGCACGCAAACGGCCCGCCAGTCCCGCTACCCTGGTGGGAGGTCCCTGCGACGGGGTCTGCTCAGAGGACATTCATCCGAAGGATGAACGATAAGTTGAGCGGCGGCTTAGGAAGCTCGTCGAAGATCCTGTGAGACGGGTCGTCAACGCCCCGCCAGAACACCAAAGACCATGCCGGACGAACCCCTTCGCACTCCCACCCTGCTGAGCGTCGTCGCGCCCGTCTACGACGAGGAACTGCTCGTCGAGGAGTTCGTCGCCCGGACCACCGCGGCGGTGGCCGACTACGACTTCGAGCTCGTCCTGGTCAACGACGGCTCCAAAGACCGGACCCCCGAGCTCCTCAACCGGATCGCCGCCGCCGATCCTCGCATCCGTGTGATCCACCTGTCACGCAACTTCGGCCACCAGGCGGCCCTGACGGCGGGCCTCGAGCATGCCGTGGGCGACGCCGTGGCGATGATCGACGCCGACCTCCAGGACCCCCCCGAGCTGATCCCCGAGATGATCGCCCAGTGGAGCCAGGGCGCCGACGTCGTCTACGCGGTGCGCAAGCAGCGCGAAGGCGAGACCGCCTTCAAGCTTGCGACGGCCTCGTGGTTCTACAAGCTCTTCGACAAGCTGGCCCAGGTCGACCTCGAGCCCAACTCGGGCGACTTCAGGCTGCTGGACCGCCGCGCCCTCAACGCCCTTCTGGCGATGACGGAGCGCTCCCGCTTCCTTCGCGGCATGACCGTCTGGATCGGCTTCACCCAGACGGCCGTCTCCTACCAGCGAGACGCCCGCCATGCCGGTGAGACCAAGTACACGCTGCGAAAGATGCTGAGGTTCTCACTCGACGCGATCGCCTCCTTCTCCCACCTGCCCCTGCAACTGGCCACCTATGTCGGGATCCTCTCCGCCGGCGTCGCCTTCATCGCGATCCCCGTCGTCATCGGCCTGCGCATCGCCGACTCCTATCTGCCCGGCTTCGGGGCCATCACGATCGCCATCCTGCTGCTGGGCGGGATCCAGCTGATTGCCCTCGGCGTGATCGGCGAGTACGTCGGGCGAATCTATGACGAGGTCAAGCACCGGCCTCTCTACATCGTTCGCGAGGAGCTGAACCACCCCTCCGCCTCGGGGCGCGCGACGATCGTGCCGCCCACTCGTGCCGGGCTTCCGGCCCGGGCACCCGAGCGCATCATCTGAGCATCCGGAGTCGCGACCGCGACACCGGGCGGGCATCCGTGTTTCCATAGGACGATGGCTCTCCGACGCCAGACGGGTCGGACCGGCCTGTCCGTGATCGCGACCGGGGCCCTGGCCCTGCTGGCGGCGCTCGGCTGGGCAGGGACTCCCGACGCCCGAGCCGAAGCCTGTCTCGGCTCCGGCAGCGGGCCGTGTCCCTACCAGGCCGCGGCGATCATCGGCACCCGAGCGGAGGGCGTGCTTCGCTTCCCCGAGGCCGTGGCCGTCGGGCCGGCCGGCGACATCTACGTGGCCGACCAGCTCGGATATGTGGTGCAGAAGTTCAGCTCCCTCGGCGCATTCGAGGGCGAGTGGGGGTCATACGGCGGCGGGCATGGTCAGTTCGGCCCGATCGGGGGTCTTGCCACCGACGCCGCCGGCAACGTCTACGTGGTCGACTCCAGCCACGACCGGATCCAGAAGTTCGACGCGAACGGCGCCTTCCTCACCGCATGGGGACGCCGTGGCTCGGAACCGGGACAGTTCAGCTTCGGCTCCTCGCAGGACTTCACGAAGCCCCCCGGCGGAGGCATCGCGGTAGCGGGCGAATTCGTCTACGTCGCAGACAGCGGGAACAACCGGATCGAGCGCTTCAACCTGCAGGGCGGCGAAGTGCTCGCCTGGGGCACCAAGGGCTCGGGCCCAGGGCAGTTCAACTACCCCCGGGGGGTCGCGGCCAACGCCGGCGAGGTGATCGTCTCCGACGATGACAACCACCGGATCGAGCAGTTCACCCCCGAAGGGGCCTACGTGACGGCGGTCGGCAGCTACGGAAGTGCCCCGGGGCAGTTCGGCTTCCCCTACGGCGTCGCCCTCGACGCGGCCGGCGAGGTCTTCGTGGCCGACGACATCAACCACCGGATCGTGAAGCTGACGCCCCAGCTCGCCTTCGCCGGCGAATGGGGCCACTTCGGGACCAGGCCCGGCCAGCTGGCCTTCCCGCGCGCGCTCGCCGCGGACCCCGCGGGCAACACCTATGTCGCCAACACCGCCGACGACAGGGTCGACGTATTCGACCCGGTGGGCAACTTCCTGCGCTCGATCGGCATCTCCGCCCGCGGGCCGGGGCAGCTGACGGCTCCCCGAGGCCTCGCCGTCGACCCCACCGGGCGCCTGCTCGCATCCGATACGACCGGCAACCGGGTCGAGCTGTTCGCTCCGTCCAGCGAGTCATTCGCCGGTCAGTGGGGCCCGACACCGGGACCCCTCCGCGGGTTGAGGGCCCCCGCCGGGATCGCCGTCGACCCTCTGGGCACCGTGCTGATCGCCGATCAGGGCAACGGGCGCCTGGCGCGCTTCTGGGGCGATGGAACCTACCTCTCCGAAACAGGCGGCCCGGCCAACCTCGGCGGAGCGGGCCTCAACGGCGCCAGGTCGGTGGCGATCGGGGGCCCAGGGGCGGCCGACCAGACCTACGTGGCGGACACCGGGCACAACCGGGTTCTCGTCTACGGCCCCGAAGGGACGCTCCGCGCGCGCCTGGGCGCCGAGGGTGGCTCGGGAGCCGCGGGGAGCGCGCCCGGCTCCTTCAACCACCCGGGCGCCGTGGCTGTGGACCCCACCGGCCGGATCTACGTGGCCGACACGCTGAACAACCGCGTGGTCGAGCTCTCCACCGCGGGGACGCCGATCGCCGAATGGGGCACCAGGGGAACCGGCGACGGCCGCTTCCATTCGCCCGACGGGATCGCCCTGGACGGCGCCGGTCGCGTCTACGTGCTCGACGGCGAAAACAACCGTGTCGAGGTCTTCTCCCCCGACGGTCGCTTCCTGGCCAAGTGGGGCAACCGCGGCCCGGGGCCGGGCCAGCTCTCCCAGCCCGGAGCCCTGGCGGTCGGCTGTGAAGGGTCGGTCTATGTGGCCGACACCAACAACAACCGCATCCAGCGATTCACCCTCTCGGATCCCGCCCCCACGGGCTGCCTCCCGGCCGCGGGCTGGCCGCCTCCGCTGGACGTCGCGCCGGTGCTGAAGGTCTCGCTCACTCGTCACGCCGGCATCCTTGCCCGGCGCGGCGTGGCCCTCACGGTGTCCTGCCAGCGGGGCTGCAGGATCCTCGTCCGCGCGACGCTCAAAGCCTCCCAGCGGCGCAGAGCCGTCAGCCTCCTCGCCTCCACCAGGGCGCTCCCCGCGGGACGTTCGGGCCACGTCCGGCTGCGCATCGGCCCACGGGCACTGCAGATCCTTCGCCGTCAGTTGGGCCGGGCGCACGGCCTGCAGGCGCGGGTGAGCGTGCTTGCCACCGGGCCGACCGGGCGCCAGACGGCGGTCCATCGCAGCTATCGGGTGACCCGTTGAGCCGCAAGCGTCGATAATGGGACGATGAGCGAGGAGCAGAGGGCCGCCTCCGACGTCGAACACCGTCAGGAGCGCGTGCGGATCGAGACCGAGAGGCACAGGATCGAGGGCGTGCTGACGCTCGCCCGCGACGGCTACCGTAGCCGTGTCTCGGACGTCCTGAACGCCGCCGAGCGCGACTTCATAACGCTGACCGAAGTCACCGTCTCCCCGCTCGAGGGCGGGCCGATCGAACTGCACCCCTACCTCAGCCTGGCCCGCCGCCACATCGTCTTCGCGGTCGCAGTTCCCGAGTCCGCCTGAGCAGAGAGGATCCGCCCCTGATGGCCACCGTCCGCGAAGTCACGCTCGACCTGCTTCGAGCCCACGGAATGACCACGATCTTCGGCAACCCCGGCTCCACCGAGCTGCCGATGCTGGCCGACCTGCCCGATGACTTCAGATACGTCCTCGGCCTGCAGGAGCTGGCCGTCGTGGGGATGGCCGACGGCTTCGCCCAGGCGAGCGGCCGGACAACCCACGTCAACCTGCACACAGCGCCGGGCGTCGGCAACGCCGTCGGCGGGATCTTCAACGCCCAGGCCAACCGCTCGCCCCTGCTCGTCACGGCCGGCCAGCAGGTGCGCCCTCAGATCACCATGGAGGCGAACCTGACCAACCGTGAAGCCGTCAAGGGGCCCGAGCCATACGTCAAGTGGAGCCACGAGCCGTCCCGCGCGCAGGATGTCCCCGCGGCCATCGCCCGGGCCATCCATCACGCGTCGCTTCCCCCGCGTGGCCCCGCCTTCGTGTCGATCCCGATGGACGACTGGGCCCAGGAGGCCGACGAGCAGACGGCCGCGCACACGATCGCCCGAACGGTCACGGGGCGCTCCACGCCTGACCCGGAGGCGCTCAAGGCGCTGGCCGAGCGCCTCGCATCGGCCGGCAACCCGGTTCTGATCGCCGGCCCGGACATCGATGCCTCAGGTGGCTGGGATGACGCGATCGCCCTGGCCGAGCGCCAGCACCTCCCCGTCTGGGCGACCCCCGCTCCGGGAGGCGGGAGGATCGGATTCCCCGAGAGCCATCCGAACTTCATCGGCGTCCTTCCCCCCGCCATCGGCCCCGCCGCCGAAACGCTGGCCGGGCACGACCTGATCCTGGTGATCGGCTCCTCGGTCTTCCCCTACTACCCATACATCCCCGGGCCGCTTCTGCCCCCCGGCGCGTCGCTCGTGCAGATCACCTGCGATCCCGGCGAGGCCGCCAGGGCTCCGATGGGCGACTCGATCGTCGGCGACGTGGCGCTGGCGCTGGCCCGGCTGCTCGAGCTGAGCGAGGAGTCCGGCCGCGACGTGCCGGCGCCCCGCCCCGCCCCGGGAGAGCCGGCCGAGGCGGACCCGATGAGCGGCTCGACCGCCATGTCCGCGCTCGCCGACGTGTGGCCGGCCGACGGGATCGCCGTGGTCGAGACCCCCTCGAGCACCGTCGCCCTGCGCAACCGCCTGAGACTGTCACAGCCCGGCAGCTACTACTTCAGCGCCAGCGGCGGGCTAGGCTTCGGCATCGCCGCCGCCGTCGGAGTGCAGCTCGCCCAGCCGGCCCGGCCGGTTGTCTGCGTGCTGGGGGAGGGCTCCGCGCAGTACGGCATCACGGCTCTCTGGACGGCCGCCGCCTACAAGGTGCCCGTGACGTTCCTGGTGCTGCGCAACGAGGAGTACATGATCCTCAAGTGGTTCGCCGAATTCGAGGGCGCCTCGGGCCTTCCGGGGCTGGACCTCGCCGGACTGGACGTCGCCGCGATCGCCCGCGCCTACAACGTCCCGGCCCAGGAGGTCTCCGGACGTGAGGAGCTGACCGAGGCACTGCGAGGCGCAATCGCCGCGCAGGACGGGCCCCGGCTGGTCCAGGTGCGGGTGGCCAGCGGCATGTGGCTCGACTGACCGTGGCGACCCTGTCCGCCAGAGCACGGCGGATCGCCCCCGAGGTGACGGGCGCGCAGGGTGGCGGCTCGCCCGATGCCGCTCCTGACTGGGTCGCCGCCGGCACGCCGCCCGAGCTCGCCTCCGAGCTCCTCTCCGCTCTCGGCCCCGCCGGCGTGGGGACGCGTGCGCTCGATCTGATCCGCCACGCATCGGACGCCAGCCCCTACCGTTCGATCCCCCGCGCCATCGCGATCCCCCGCAACATCACGGAGGTGGGATCGGCCCTCGACGTCGCGCGGCGTACCGGCACTCCCCTCGTGTTCCGCGCCGGAGGCACCAGCCTCAGCGGGCAATCCCAGACCGACGGGATCCTGCTGGACTGCCGAAGGCACTTCAAACGGGTCCGCGTGGAGGACGGAGGGGCCCGCGTCCGCGTTCAGCCGGGAGTCGTCCTGGGACATGTCAACAGGCTGCTGGCCCGCCATGGGCGGCGGCTGGGACCCGACCCGGCAAGCACCGAGATCGCCTGCATCGGCGGCGTCGTCGCCAACAACTCCGGCGGCATGCGCTGCGGGGTCACGGCCGACTCCTACAGGACCGTCAGCTCGCTCACCTTCGCGCTCCCCAACGGCGCCGTCATCGACACCGCCGCCCCCGGCGCCGAGGAGCGATTCGCCGAAGCCGCCCCCGAGCTGGCGGCCGGCCTCGCCGAGATCCGCGACGAGCTGCGGGCCGACGGCGAGCTCGCCGAGCGGATCGCACGGAAGTTCGAGATCAAGAACACCACCGGCTACCGCCTCTGTGCCTTTCTCGACGCCGAGGAGCCGCTCGAGATCTTCCGCCGGCTGCTGATCGGCTCCGAGGGCACCCTCGCCTTCGTCGGCGAGGCCGTCTTCGAGACGGTTCCCCTCGGCCGCAACACGACGCTGTCACTGAGCTTCTTCGATGACATCGACACGGCCGTCGACGCCGTCGGCGAGCTGGTCGCAGCGGGCGCCAGCGCGACCGAGCTGATGGTCGCCCCGACCCTGATCGCCGCCGCCTGGAACATGCCCGGCACGCCCGAGCGCTGGAAGGAGCTGCCCCCGTCCTCGGCGGCCCTGCTGGTCGAGTTCAGAGCCGAAGATCCATCGGGGCTGGACGACCCGGAGCGCGCGGCGCTCGAGATCCTGAGGGCCCGCAACCCGATCGACGAGCCCCGGTTCACCAGGGAGGCCGAGGAGGTCGAGATGCTCTGGCACGTCCGCGAGGGCATGCAGGGGCTGCTCGCGGCGATGCGGGGACCCGGCGTGAGCATGATCATCGAGGATGTCTGCGTGCCCCCCGCGCGTGTCGCGGAGGCGGCCAAGGAGCTGCAGGAGATGCTCGGCCGCCACGGCTTCCTCCCCGGCGTCGCGGGACACGCATCGGCCGGAAACCTGCACTTCCTGCTGACCCCCAACTTCGGCGAGCAGGCCGACCTCGACCGCTACGAGGCCTTCATGGGGGAGCTGGTCGAGATGATCGTCGAGCGCTATGACGGCTCCCTGAAGGCCGAGCACGGCACCGGGATCAACATGGCCCCCTATGTCGAACGCGAGTGGGGCGCCAAGGCGACCGGGCTGATGCGCCGGGTCAAGAAGCTCGCCGACCCCGACGGGATCCTCGGGCCGGGCGTCCTGCTGACCGACGACCCGGGAGCCCACCTGAAGAACCTCAAGTCGGCACCCCAGATAGAGGACGAGGCGAACCAGTGCATCGAGTGCGGCTTCTGCGAGCCCGTCTGCCCCAGCCGCGACCTCACCACAACCCCTCGCCAGCGGATCGCCCTGCGCCGCGAGATGGCCCGCCAGGCACCCGGGTCCCCGGTGCTCGAGGCGCTACTGGAGGAGTACGACTACGACGCCCTGCAGACCTGCGCGGCGGACGGAACATGCGGCCTTCACTGCCCTGTCGGGATCGACACCGGAAAGCTGGTCAAGCGGCTGCGGAGCGCCCAGCACACCGAGGCGGCCGAGCGAGCAGCCCTGAGCGTCGCCCGCCACTGGGCCTCCGTCGAACGCGGCACACGCGCATCGCTGCGCGCCGGGCACGCCCTTGGAGGCAGGACCGCCGGCGCCCTCTCGGGAATCGCCCGCGACGCCCTCGGCAGCGAGCTGATCCCTGCCTGGGGCTCATCGATGCCGGGCCCGGCGCCGCCGGTCCCCTGGAGCGCGCGCGAGGGCGCAGCCGCCGTCTACTTCCCGGCGTGCCTGAACCGGATCTTCGGCAACCCCACCGAGGAGCCCTCCCGGCCCTCACTCCCCGAGGCGATGCTGAGCGTCTCGGCCCGTGCCGGGCACCCCCTGTGGATCCCCGAGGACCTTGCCGGCAACTGCTGCGCAACGCCATGGAGCTCGAAGGGCTACGAGCGCGGCCACGAGCTGATGGCCAGGCGGATCGCCGATTCGATCCTCCGCTGGACCGACGGCGGCGCCCTGCCGCTCGTCGTGGATGCGAGCTCGTGCACCCACAGCCTGCTCAGCGAGGTACCCGCAGCCCTCGGCGAGGAACAGCGCGAGGCATTCGGGAAAATCGAGATCATCGACTCGATCGCCTGGGTTCACGACACGCTCCTCGAGGAGCTGCGAATCGAGTCCCGGATTCCCTCGGTTCTCGTGCATCCGCCCTGCGCCGCATCCCATCTCGGCCTGACCGAGCAGTTGAGCCGGATCGCCGGCGCCCTCGCGGAGGAGGTTCTCCAAGCGACGAACCCGACCTGCTGCGGAACGGCCGGGGACCGCGGCCTGCTGCATCCCGAGCTGCCCGCCGCCGCGATGAGGCCGGCCGTGGAAGAGCTCGCCGATGCCTCCCCGAGCGCCTGCGTTTGCAGCAACCGCACATGCGAGATCGGGCTCTCCGAAGCGACCGGCCGCTCGTTCGGCTCGTTCGTTCTGCTGCTCGAGGCCCTGACCCGTCCGGCGGGTCGACTCGCTCCCTAAGATCAGGCCTGCGTCATCCGGCGCGATCGACAAGCCGAGGCCCCCGCCGGGCCGAACGAGGGGATGAACGAGACATGAGCGAGACCAACCGCCGCATCGTCCTGGCCGAGCGCCCGACCGGCATGGTCAACGAGCAGACCACCCGCCTCGAGGAGGAGGAGGCCCCTCAGCCGCAGACCGGCGAGGCTCTTGTCAAGGTCCGCTACGTCTCGATCGACCCGACCATCCGCACCTGGATGGACGACGCCCCCGGCTACCTGCCCCCGATCGGGATCGATGAAGTGATCCGCTGCGGCGGTGTGGGCGAGGTGCTCCAGAGCAACTCCGAGGCCTACTCAGAGGGCGATCTGCTGTTCGGGATGACCGGCTGGCAGGACTACGTCCTGGCCGACTCCGCCCAGCGCGCCATGCAGCCTCTCCCCCCGGGGATCTCCCCGACCGACGCGTTGAGCATCTTCGGCATCACCGGCATGACCGCCTACTTCGGGATGACCGACGTTGGCCGGGTCAAGGACGGCGACGTCGTCGTCGTCTCGGGAGCCGCCGGGGCAACCGGGTCGACGGCCGGGCAGATAGCCAAGATCAAGGGTGCCAAGAAGGTCGTGGGCATCGCCGGCGGTCCCGAGAAGTGCAAATGGATCGTCGAGGAGCTCGGCTTCGATGAGGCGATCGACTACAAGAACGAGAAGGTCTCGGCCCGCCTGCGCGAGGCATGCCCGGACGGCATCGACCTCTACTTCGACAACGTCGGCGGCGAGATTCTGAACGACTGCCTGGGCCAGCTGGCCATGCGCGGCCGGGTCGTCCTGTGCGGCGCGATATCGGGCTACAACAGCAGCGAGGCCGCCAGCGGCCCTGCAAACTACATCAACCTCCTGATCAAGAGGGGGCGGATGGAAGGCTTCATCATCCTCGACTACTTCGACCGCTTCCCCGCCGCTCAGGCCGAGGTCGGAGGTTGGCTCGCAGCCGGGAAGCTGAAGGCATCCACCCACATCGTCGAGGGTCTCGAGAACGCCCCTGAGGCTCTCAACCTGCTCTTCACCGGAGGCAACACCGGCAAGGTGATCGTCAAGGTCTGAGACGGGAGGCCGAACCACGCGGCCGCCCGGATGGGCGCTACGTCAAAACGACGTAGCGCCTGGAAAGTTCCAACTTTATGATCCGTCCCAACACGGTTACCGCGGCTCCCGCCGAAGACGGAGGTTCTGGAACATGCCGAAGCTCAACACCACCCGCGCGGGCAGGACAGCCATCGCAGCGGCCCTCCTGCTCCCCTTGATCTCGGTCTCTGCGTTGCTGATCGAGGTATCGCCGGCCGCGGCGGGCGCCCATGCGGCGGCGAAGAAAAAGAGCAAAGGCTTCACCGTGCGGCTCAACAGCGGGACGCTGACGCTCGCCTTCACGGCAGCCTCGTGGTCGAAGATCAGCGGTGGCAGCCCAACAGTCGGAGTGACAACCACGCCGACAGAACCGGCGACCTCCACTCCGACCGGGACCTTCGCGTTCCCCATCCGCGGAGGGTCCCTCAACTCGCTGACCGGACGGGGGCTCGTCAGCGCGAAAGGCGGCCTGACGATCTCGAGTCACCTGAGCATCGGCGGCCTCTTCGAAAGCTCCAGTACCGCAAGCGCCAGCCTGCCATTCGCAACGCTCGGCTCAAGCTCGACGCTGACGCTGAGCTCCGCCAACTTCCGGCCCGCGGCGGTCGCCATGTTCAAGCTCGCCACGGCCCATGTGAAAGCTGTTGGCAGCAGGCACTCGGTCACGATCAACAGGATCCCCGCCTCCCTGACCCCAGCAGGGCTCCAGTTCTTCGGCACCTCCTTCAAGGCCGGGGAAACCGTGGCGACGGTGTCGATCGCCGCGAAAGGCTGAGCGGTCACCGGTCAGGCGCTAAAGGGACGGCGTGGGTGCGCCCGCGAAGAAGAAGAACCAGACCAGGAAGCTGATCACCGCCAGGTAGACGCTCGTCATGACGATCCGCTCGAGCGGCGAGATGCCCGCTCCGTAGCCCGGCTGCTCGATGCCTTTGTCTCCACTCACGCCGCGCATCCAGGGCAGACGCCGTTCGCCGGGGTCGCGCCCGCTCAGCCGGTCGTAGGTCGAGTTGAGCCAGGCCAGC
>CAZFGJ010000044.1:0-18825 GCA_964518445.1 uncultured Solirubrobacteraceae bacterium | reverse complement strand
CGCCACCCGACTTCAGATCTGTGATCGCCCGCTCCATCGCTCCGAGCAGGAACTCGATTTCCGGCTGCTCGATGATCAGGGTGGGCATCAGGCGCATCACGGCAGGCTGGTTCCCGCTGTAGATCGCCAGCACCCCCTGGCGCGCCAGGTGGTAGGACATCCGCGGCCCCAGCGAGTCCTCGGCGTACTGGATCCCCGCCATCAGCCCCCGGCCCCGGACCTCGGTGATGACATCCGGATGTGCGGCTGCGATCGAACCCAGCCCGGCGAAGAGCAGCTCGCCCATTGCCGCCGCATGCTCGACCAGCCCGGTGTCCTCGATCACCGCCAGAACCTCCAGCGCGACCGCACATGCGAGATCGGAGCCGCCGAATGTCGAGAGGTGGATGAACGGGCTGGGGATGAGGAACTCACGAAGCTCCTCGGTGAAGACGGTCGCCGAGATCGGCACGAGCGAGCCGCCCAGAGACTTGGCGGTGGTCATCACATCGGGCGTGACGCCGTCGTGTTCGCAGGCCCACCAGGCTCCGGTGCGGCCCAGTCCCGTCTGGATCTCGTCGAGGATCAGCAGCGCCCCGGCGCGGTCGCAGGCAGCCCGCACCCCGGCGAGGTAACCGGGCGGTGAGCAGACGATGCCGCCCTCCCCCTGGATCGGCTCGAGCAGCACGGCCGCGGTCCGCTCGTCGAGCGCCTCCTCGACCGCCTGCAGATCCCCGAACGGGACCTGGGCGAATTCCGCCATCAGCGGCTCGAAGGGATCTCGGAACGAGGCCCTCCCGCCGGCCGAGAGCGCGAAGCCCGTGTGGCCGTGGTACCCGTTGACGGTCGAGATGATCCGTGGGCGGCCCGTGGCGCCGCGGGCCAGCTTGATCGCGAAGTCGATCGCCTCGCCGCCGCCGGTTCCGAACATCGTGCACGAGAGCGCTCCCGGGGTCAGCTCAGCCAGCCTCTCGGCGAGCTCGGCCTTCGGCCGCGAGCAGAGCAGGAAGTTCCCGTTATCCAGGCTGTCGACCGCAGCGTGGGCCGCGGCAACGATCCGCGGGTTGCGGCGCCCGACGTTGAACGAGCCCGCCGAGGTGAAGCAGTCGAGGTACTTCGTGCCGTCCTCGTCCCAGACCCACGGCCCCGAACGCCGCGACTCGATGATGTCCAGTCCCGCAGCCTTCATTACCCGCACCCGCTGGGGATTGATGAACGTCGCGAACTTCTCGAGCGCTTCCTGCTTGCCGGATGGATCGGTCATCTTGCAGCTGCTCCTTGTCGGGGGCTCGGGAGAATCACATCACTTCGCGGAGGTTGACGTACGCGCCGATCGTTCCGGCTGCGATGCGTGCGCATGCGGCAACCGACTCCCAATCGACGTTCTCAGGCGTGTCGCTGGGATGGTGGTAGTTGGGGTAGTAGCCGGGCCCCATCGCGAGGATCGAGACCGCCGGCAGCCCCGCCCTGACCGCCAGGATCGGGTCGGTCCAGGCGGCGACCCTCCAACGCTCGGGGGCCTCCAACCCCGCCAGGGCCGCACCGTCCTCGACGAGCGCGATGTCCTGCTCGCGGTAGCGCTGCTCGCGCATTGCCCCCTCGCCGCTGCAGACGATCGGTTTACCCGCCCCCAGCGTGTCGAGGCCCAGGACGAAGGTGGAGGAGGCATCGAATGAGGGGCCATGGCGCTCCAGGAAGGAGGCCATGCCGCCCATCCCCGCCTCCTCCGCTCCCGTCAGGGCCACGATCACCTCGGTCTCCTCCAACGGCCGCGACGCAAGGGCACAGGCGAGGTCGAGGCAGACGGCCACGCCGGTCGCGTTGTCCGAGGCTCCCGGGACCGTCGCACCGCGCGCGATGTCGATGTCGGCCGCAGTCGCGACCGCCAGAATCGCGCCGGCCGCGATGCGTGCCCCCTTCCCGGCTCGCCTGGATCCCATCAGGCCTCCTGCCACCACCAGGGCCAGGCCCAGCTCCACCGGTCCCATCAGCGGATCCGCCCGCCTGCGGCTCAGATGACGGGCCGCACCGACCTGCGAGATACGGGGGTCCCAGAAGAAGCCGGTGTTCGCAGCGTCGTGGTGTGCCAGCAGGACCAGCGTGGAGCGTCGCCGTCCCCTCGCCGGGATCCGGGCGAGGACGTTGGCGCCCTCACCCGCCGGCAGCAGCCGGCGCACCCATTGCGAGGCGCCGCTGACCTCTCGCTCATAGGAGCAGAGAGTCGCCAGGCCGATCGCCGCCCCAGCCGGCCCACCAATGCGGGCGGCGATCAGCGCCGCCGCGTTGTGGACGCTGTGCGCCAACGCGTAGCTGCGCTGATAGCGGTAGGGCTCAACCGAGACATCCCCCACGCCGAGCTCGCCGAGGCGGCCCGCCAGCCAGGCCGCCGAGGCGCGCTCCCCCTCGCGGGCCGAGGCGCGCCTCATCGAGGCCAGCGCCTCGACGTCCCGTCTTATCCGCTGGAGATCCGGCTCATAGCCCGGGCCACCGGGCTCGCTCACGGGGTTTTCGGCTCGCGTCGCGGGAGCCCCGCGGCGCTCTTGGCCATCTCGGCCGGCTGGCGGAGGACCCCGATGGTGCGTTCGAACAGGTCAGCCTGAGTTTCGATCAGGCCCGCCGTTTCCTGAAGGGCCTTCCCAGCCGCGGAGAGCGCCTGCGCCTGGCCATGAAGCGATGCCCCGGTCTCCTCGAGCAAGTCGAATACCGCGTCGAACGGGGCGGCAAAGCGGGCGGCGAGATCCTTCTGCAGAAACTGCTCGCGGTCGATCACCTCCTGCATCAACTCGAGCTGTCTGCGCATCGCGGCCAGCACCTCGCGTGGCATCTCCGCGCGGCCCGTCGCGGCGCTCGCCGACGCGAGCAGCGATTCCACAACTCCGCGCCACTCCTCAAGCAGTTCGCGACCGCTCAGCTCAGCCATGACCACAGATCCTCACGCATATTGGTTCCCCGTGCATCCGTAGAGCCCTGCGCCTGGGATGCCCGGGGCACGTAGTTCTCCGCGCGCCCGCTGTGGCAAAGGGCTCTGGCCGGCCGGCGATGCTGCGCTTACGCTCGGCCGACTCGGCCCAGGAGGATTCACGATGGATAGCTCCGCGCAGGTCCCACGAGTTCTCGCCATCGACGCGGGCGGCACGATGACCGACACCTTCATCGTCGATCAGCACGGCTCGTTCGTTGTCGGAAAGGCCCAGACGACCCCCGAGGACGAGTCGATCGGCTTCATGGCCTCCGCGCGGGACGCGCTCGCGCAGTGGGGCTCGACTCCCGCGCAGGGGTTCCCCGCCGTCGTCTCCGGGATCTACTCGGGTACCGCGATGCTCAACCGCCTGCTCTCGCGTCAGGGGCTACGCATCGGATGCATAGTCAACGCCGGACACGAGGACTACCTGCGCCTCGAGCGCGGCATCCAGACCCACCTCGGCTCCTCCTACTCCGATCGACTCCACCTGGCGACGCACTTCCACAACGAGCCGCTCGTTCCCCGAGAGCGGATGCAGGGGGTCCGCGGCCGGATCGACGTGTTCGGTGACGAGGTGCTGCCACTGCGAGAGCAGGACGCCCTCGACGCGGCTGTCGCGCTGCTCGACGAGGACGTTCAGGGGATCGTCATCTCGCTCCTGTTCTCCTACCGGAACCCCGCGCACGAGCAGCGCGTGGCGGAGATCGTCGCGGCCGAGAAGGCCCGCCGCGGCCTCAACGGAGACGTGCCGGTCTTCCTCTCATCTGAGCTCTACCCGATGCGACGGGATCTGCCTCGCCTCAACTCGACCGTCATCGAGGCATATGCGGCCGAGCCCTCGAGGGCGACGCTCCAGGCCGTGCGAGATGTCACCAAGGACCATGGCGCGCCCTTCGAGCTCCGAGTCATGGCCGCCCATGGCGGCACGATCTCAATCGAGGCGAAAGAGCTGGGGCGCACGCTCGTCTCGGGACCCGTCGGCGGCGTGGTGGGTGGTCAGGCCCTCGCCCAGCGGATGGGGATTCGCAACGTTCTCTGCACCGACATCGGGGGCACCTCATTCGACATCGCCCTGATCACCGACGGGCGATTCGAGATCACCCAGACGCCGGACATCGCCCGCTTCGTGATGAACATGCCCCTGGTCCGGATCGATTCGATCGGTGCCGGCACGGGGTCGTTCGTCCGCGTCAACCCGAACTCCAACCGGCCCGAGCTGGGGCCCGACTCGGCCGGCTCGCGGATCGGCGTCTGCTGGCCCGAGGGTGGGCTGAGGACGGTTTCGGTGACAGATCTGAACCTCGTCCTCGGACGCCTGAACCCCGACTACTTCCTCGGCGGCGAGGTCGACCTCGACGTGGAGCTCGCCCACGATGCCGTCGAGCGCCAGATCGCCCGTCCCCTCGGCCTCGACGTGCCGACCGCGGCGGCGGGTGTCATCGAGCTGTTCGAGCAGACGCTCCGCAATGAGGCCGTTGGGCGGATCCTCGGCAAGGGCTACTCTCCCGCGGACTACACCCTGCTCTGCTACGGAGGCGGGGGTCCGCTCCACGTCGCCGGATACACCGACGGGGTGACTTACGACGAGGTGCTCGTGCCCGCCTGGGCGGCGGGCTTCTCCGCGTTCGGCTGCGCCTGCGCCGACTTCGACTACCGCTATGACCAGACCGTCGACCTGCCCCTGTTGCCGTCATTCGGCGAGGCGGAACGGGCGGGGATCGGCGGCATGGTCACGGCCGCATGGCACGGACTGCAGGAGCGGGTCGCGCAGGAGTTCGCGAAGTCCGGAATCGACCGAAAGGCGATCCGCTTCACACATGCGGTGCGCATGCAGTACTACGGGCAGCTCAACGACATCGAGTTCATCTCGCCTCACGCGGCGCTCGAGAGCTCGGCGCAGGTCGACGATCTGATCGCCACCTTCGAGGACGCCTACGCCAAGATGTACGCCTCCTCGGCTCGCTCACCCGAGTTCGGCTATCTCGTCACCCACGTCATCGTCCACGGGACCGTCGACGTCGAGAAGCCGGCGCTGCCGCAGCTCGAGGAGCAGCCCGGCACCCCGGCCCCGAAGGCAATGCGCCCCGTGCACTGGGGGCGGGCCAGCGGCGAGAGCTTCATCGAGACCCAGATCTTTCAGCTCGAGGCGATCGAGGCCGGCAACACGATCGACGGGCCGGCGATCGTCGAGCATTCGGCCACCACGTTCGCGATCCCGCCGGGACGCTCGGCGCGACTTGATTCACACCAGATATTCCACCTGACCGCGACCGAGGAGGCACACGATGGCGACCGTTGAGGCGAGCAGCGAGCTGCGAGTGCCCGGCGCCGGAATCGGCTGGGACGGCAGGCGGCTGGAGGAGATGCTCATCGACTCCGAGCGCCTGTTCGCCGAGACGGGCCATTACGCGGGCCTCGATCAGCTCGAGATGATGTCCTCGGATCCGATCGGCTACGAGAAGCTCTTCTCGCGAATCCGCGGCGGTCTCGTCTCGGCGCGCGAGACGGCCCTCAACATCTCGGCCTCGCCGATCGTCCGTGAGCTGGGAGAGCTCTGCTTCGCGCTCTACAGCCCCGAGGGCGACTCGCTGGCGCTGTCGACGGGGATCATCGTCCATGTCCACACGATGTCCGACGCGATCAAGTGGATGGTCCGCCACGGCTACGAGGACAACCCCGGGATCCGCCCCGGTGACATCTTCGCCAACAACGATCCGACGATCGGCGATGTGCACAATGCAGACGTCCAGACCTTCGTCCCGATCTTCTGGGAGGGAGAGCTGATCGCCTGGGCGGGCGGCGTGACCCATGTGCTGGACATCGGCGCAAGCACCCCCGGCGGGGTCCCAGTAGGGCCCACGATGCGATACGAGGACGGCATCGATCTGCCCTGCATGAAGATCGGCGAGCACGATCTTCTGGCCCCATGGCATCTCGAGCGATGCAAGAAGCGGACCCGTGCATCGGTCTACTACCTGCTCGACGAGCGCACCCGCCTGGCCGGCTGTCACATGGTCCGCGACGCGGTCGAGCGGATCCTGCAGGAGGAGGGCGTCGATCGCTTCAAGCGCTTTAGTCGAGAGGTGATCGAGGAGGGACGGCGCTCGTTCAAGTCTCGTATCCGTGAGATGACCGTCCCCGGGCGTTACCGCTCCCCGGCGGGTTTCGACGCGGAGTTCGCCGACAAGGCCCAACTCCCCGCCCGAGCGCGGAGGGACATCATCATGCACTCCGCCTTTGAGGTCCGGATCGGAGGGGACGGGACCTACGAGCTCGACTACGACGGCTGCTCAGCCTGGGGCTGGCACTCGATGAACTGCACTCCCTCGGGGATGCAGGGGGCGATCTGGGTCATGTTCACCCAGACGCTGATCTGCAACGACAAGGTCAACGACGGCGCCTACTTCGCCATCCAGACCAACTTCCCGGAGGGGACCATCGCCAACATCGGGGACGCCGAGGGCTCGACCGCGATCGCCTGGGCCTTCCTGCAGCCCTCCTTCACGGGATTCCCCAGGACGATCTCCCGTGCCCTTCAGGCACGCGGGTTCATCGAGGAGATCCTTGCTGCCTACTCCGTCTCGGGGAACGTCCAGCAGGGCGGCGGGATCGACCAGTACGGAAGCTCCTCGGCGATCATGAACTTCGAGGTGTCCGCTCAGGGGATGGGCGCCAAGTATGTCCTCGACGGAACCGACTACTGCGCGGCCATGTTCAACCCGGAGGGAGACATGGGGGACGTCGAGATGTGGGAGCTGATCTCCCCCTTCGTCTACCTCTCGCGCAAGATCAAGGCCTCCTCGGGAGGGGCCGGGCGCCATCGCGGAGGCTCCAGCTTCGAATCGCTGTTCATGGTCAACAAGACGCCCTTCTGGGAGCTCCAGAACATCGGCACAGGAAGGGTTCTCTCCTCCTCCGGCCTGTTCGGCGGCTACCCCGGGTCGACGGCCTACATCCACAACATCCATGGCGCCGACCTGATCGAGCGAGCGCGGCGTGGCGACGCCTACCCGATCGCCGACGGGGACTTCGAGAGCCCTGCTCTGATGGAGATCCAGGGCAGCTCGCGCGACTACAAGCGAGACGGCATGACACTGCTCGAGCCCTTCGCGAACGGCGACCTGTACCTGTCGGTGATGAAGGGAGGCGCCGGACTGGGCGATCCGCTGCTGCGATCGCCCGAGCAGGTGCAGATCGATATAGATGAGGGGCACCTGCTGCCGCGCTTCGCCGAGTCCGTATACGGCGTCTCCGACCGAGAGGCATTCCGCCGCCGGCGGCTGGAGCGGGCAATCCCAGTGCGCGACTGGGTCGCCCTGGAGCGGGAGCGGATCCTGGCGCAGGAGTTCGCCCGGCCGGTGCTCGCAATGTACGCCGAGTCGATGCGCCTCTCCCCTCGCTGGGCCGCCGAGTACCGAGGCTTCTGGGACCTTCCCGAGGACTTCGAGTACGACGTCGCCACGCCGACCGTCAAGGCGCAGCGCTCCGAGCCGGGCAGGCTCGACCCCGACACGGCGGCCGATGCGTTCCTCGCGGTCTCCGACCCACACGCCGGTGACGCTCCGCCGCTGCCCGGATCCGCCGGGACACTCGACGAGGAGACGCTCGCGGCGATGCTCGAGGAACGTCTCTCGCGGCGCGAGGTCAAGGAGATCCAGTCCGGCTACAAGGACTCCGACCGCTTCGAGAAGTGGCTGTCCGTCCTGCAGGCGCGCGTCGGATATGAGGACCCGATCGTGCTCCCCGCCGGCGAAGGTCTGAACATAGTGCGCCGGCGCTCCGACGGGGAGCTCGTCTATCGCTGCGACTGCGGGCATGACTTCTGTGCCCACAACCGCAACTGGAAGATGGATGCCCTGATCAACGTGCGCGAGACGGAGGAGGCGCTGCTCGAGATCTACCCGAAGATGGCCGGCCCCGATCCCGAGCTCCAGCAGATCCGCGAGTACCTCTGCCCCGGCTGCGCCAGGCAGCTCGAGGTTGAGGCGCTGCAGCCGGGATATCCGGTAGTCCACGAGTTCCTGCCCGACGTGCACGGCTTCTACCGGGGCTGGTTGGGGAGAGAATTACCCCTCTAGGAGTCCGCGCCGCCGCGCGGGCGAGACGCTCGAGGACGCGGGCGCCCCTGAGGAGAGCGCCCAGAGCTCCTAACCTGAGCCTCCGTGGAAGGCAGAGCCGCAATGCGAACCCCCGACGCCCTGGTGCTGGGCGGCGGCGGCATCCTCGGTGAGGCCTGGATGAGCGCCCTGCTGACCGGCCTGGACGAGGGCGGTCGGTTCGATCCCAGGGGATGCGGTCTCTACGTCGGCACCTCCGCCGGTTCGATCGTCGCGGCCTCGCTGGCCACCGGGATCGACCCGGGAGCGCGGCTCGGCCGGCTTCCCGAGCAGCCGCCCCTCGATGGCGACGAAGCGCAGGTCGACCCCGGTCCCGGATGGCGCCCTCCGGATCTGACGGGAGGGCTCGGCGGTGCCGCCGCAGCCTCGCTGGCCTCGCTGGCGATCGGCTCGACCGCCAGCGGAGGGGCGCTCCTGCGTCGCGCGGCCCTCAGCCGCGTCCCTCGTGGCCGCCGCTCGCTCGGAGGGCTCGCCGCCGCCGTTGACGCCGCCGGCGCGAGGTGGGACGGCCGGCTCCGGGTCACCGCCGTCGAGATCGAGTACGGACGCCGTGTCGTCTTCGGCTCGCCCGGTGCACCGGAGGTCTCGGTCGGCAGCGCCGTCGAGGCATCCTGCGCGATCCCCGGGGTGTTCGTGCCCGTGAAGGTCGGGCCGCGCAGCTACGTCGACGGGGGCGCATGGAGCCCCACCAACATGGACGCCATCGAGGTGCGGGCCGGCATGCTCGTCACCTGCCTGAACCCCACCGGCTCGATGAGGCCCAGCGTCAGCTCGGTCCTCGGAGCCCTCGGGTCGGTCTCGCGTGGTGTCGCCGCGGCCGAGGCACTGGCTCTCCGCCACCATGGGGCCCTCGTTACGACGATCTCGCCGGACCAGGACAGCTCCGAGGCGATGGGGACCAACCTGATGGATGCGACCAAACGCTCCCAGGTGATCGCCGCGGGCCTCGCTCAGGGCCGCAGGATCGTCACGGACGAGCGGCGCCGCGCCGCATAGGGCGGCCCCACCCGGGCCCCCGTTTCGGTGAGCCGTGCGCCTGGGATGCGTGGGAGCACCCGATCCGGGGCAAAGACACTTCGATCCCAATCGAGATTCGAAGACTAGGAGTGTCATATGGACGACCTGCCCGCAGGCAAGACCAAGCTGATCCAGTACCTCAACGAGGCCTATGGGCTCGAGAGCCGCCTCGAAACGGCGCTGCAGGCGCATCTGGCGATGGCCACCCGGCCGGCCTACAAGAAACGTCTGAAAGAGCACCTTGGCGAGACCAAACGCCATGGCAAGGATGTCTCCAAACAGATCAAACGACTCGGCGGCACAGCAGAGACCTTCGAGCTCCCCGGCCCTGACGTCCTGACCGGCGTGGCCCAGAGCGCCGTCGCCGGGGTCCAGCGGGCGGCCGCCGCGGCCCAGGGGCCCGTGCACGCCCTGCGTGGCACCGGCGAGGAGGAGCGCCAGCTGAAGAACGCCAAGACCGAGTACGCATCGGAGGCCGAGGAGATCGCCACCTACAGCGCGATCATCGCTCTGGCTGAGTCCCTGGGCGAGCGTGAAGCCGCCCAGCTGGCACGCGCGATTCTGCGCGAGGAGCAGCGGATGTCCTCCTTCCTCGAGAAGGAGATCCCGAAGATGGTTCGCAGCGTCGCCAAAGCCGAGATCCCCAGCGGGGAGCGATCCACGAAATCAGCCCGGCGAACAGCCGGCACCCGCAAAGCGTCCTCACCCAAACCGGCAGCACGCAAAGCAACGACGCGAAACGCAGCAGCCCCCAAAGCACCGGCCCGCCGGAAAGCCGCTACCGGCCGTCGCACCGCGGCGGCCTGAGCGCAGGGCGGTGACCTGACCGCAGAGCGGTGAGACATGAAGCGAGCGCAGCGCGGGCAGGAGCTCGCGCTGCGCTGAGCGATGAGGTCCTGCTCGTGTCCTCAGGCCCGCTCGAGCACGACCACCGGAATCTGGCGGTCCGTTTTCTGCTGATAGTCGTCGTAGGCGGGCCAGACCTCGGTCATGAGGCCCCAGAGACGCTCTCGCTCAGCGCCATCGGCAACGCTCGCCCGGGCGTCGAACACCTCGTCGAGCACCTGCAGCGTCACGGCTGGTTCGGCCGCCAGGTTCTCGAACCAGGCGGGATGCTGAGGCGCACCGCCCTTGGAGGCGACGACTACGTAGCGGCCCCCGTCGACCCTGTGGATCAGTGGAGTGGTGCGCTGCTCGCCCGAGCGCCTGCCGAGCGTCGTGAGCAGCAGGATGGTGGTTCCCCGCCAGTGGTAGCCGCGCTTGCCCCGGGTCTCGCGGTAGACCCGTACATGCTCATCGAGGAACAGGTCGTCGTCGCTGTCCGTCATGGGCCGAGTCTACCCCCTCTAGGAAGCTCCTACGCGCAGAACGAGCTTGCCGGTGTTCTCCCCCCTGAAGAGCCGCAGGAGCGTCTCGCCGAAGGCCTCCACGCCGCCGTCGATGACTTCCTCTCGGGCCACGAGCGATCCATCTCCGAGCCAGCCGGCGATCTCACGTGCCGCCTCGCCGTAGCGCCCCGCGTAGTCGAACACCACGAAGCCAGTCATGGTCGCCCGCTTGACGAGCAGCGAGAGGTAGTTGCTCGGACCGGCCACGGCCGCTGAGGCGTTGTACTGCGAGATCGCCCCGCAGATGACGATCCGCGCGCCTCTGGAGAGGCGCGTCAGCGCCAGGTCGAGGATCTCCCCTCCCACGTTGTCGAAGAACACGTCGATCCCATCCGGTGCGGCCCGCTTCAGCTCCGTCCGCAGCTCAGCGGCGCGGTAGTCCACCGCCGCGTCGAAGCCGAGCTCCTCTGTCAGCCAGGCGCACTTCTCAGGGCCCCCCGCGATGCCAACCGACCGGCATCCGCGGATCCTCGCGATCTGCCCGACCAGGCTCCCCACCGACCCGGCGGCACCCGAGACGACGACCGTCTGCCCCGGCTCCGGCCGGCCGATGTCGAGCAGACCGAAATATGCCGTCATCCCTGAGATGCCCAGGGCCCCGAGGTATGTCTCCGGAGCAGCGAGCGACGTGTCGATCGGCGTCAAGGCGGCCGCGTCCAGCAATGCGTACTCCTGAACCCCGGTGACGCCCGTGACCCAGTCTCCCTCGGAGAAGCGCTCGTCGGCGGAGCTCCTGACGCGCCCGACGCCTCCGGCTCGCATCACCTCGCCGATGCCCACCGGTGGAACGTAGGAGGGGACGTCGTTGAGCCATCCGCGCATCGCCGGGTCGAGCGAGAGCATCTCAACGCCCACCAGCACCTGCCCGTCAGACGGCTCGCCCAACGGCTCCTCGGTGATCTCCCAGACCTCCGGGGTGAGCATTCCCTGCGGGCGCTGTGCCAGGCGCACCTGGCGGTTCACGTCGGTCATCTGCTGCTCCTCTCGCTGGTTTCCCGTCAGATCATTCCCAGGCCGCCGCTGACCGGGATGGTCGCGCCGGTGATGTACCGCGCATCCGGAGACGCCAGGAACGCGACGGCGGCTGCGACCTCCTCGGGCGTGCCGGCTCGACCCGCGGGAATCGCCCGAAGCGCCTGCTCCAGGCGGTGCTCGCCGAGCTGCTCGCGGGCCGCCTCCATCAGGGCCGTTTCCACCGGGCCCGGGGCAACCGCGTTGACCGTGATCCCGTGACGCGCCTCCTCTCGTGCCAGCGCCTTGCCGAAGGCGATCACACCGCCCTTCATCGCCGAATAGACGGCCTGTCCGTGACCGCCCAGGCGCCCTGCCTCCGAGGCGACATTGACAATCGTCCCGCCGCCCCTCCCGCGCATCGCCGGAAGAGCCGCATGGGTGACCATCAGAACGCCCCTGAGGTTGACTCTCCACAGCCGCTCCCAGCGCGCCTCGTCGCTGTCGGCAAAGGGACCGAACTCGTCGATCCCGGCGTTGTTGACGAGGATCCCCGGCGCACCGAGGGTCTCCGTCACTCCGACGATGGCCGCGCTGGCGGAGAGACTCTCGCAGACGTCAAGCTCGACCGCCATGCCGTCGAGCTCCCCCGCCAGGTCCGCACAGGCGGAGAGATCGAGGTCGCTCACGGCGACCTTCGCCCCCTCGGAGGCCAGCCGTCTGCAGACAGCCGTGCCGATGCCCCCCGTAGCACCGGTCACCAGCGCGACGCTCCCCGCCAGCCGTTCGCTCATCCCCGAAAGCTACATCCGAGCGAGCCCACCCGCGTCCGGGGCCTTCGGCGCGCCAGCCGTCCAAGCGGACGGTGTCCCTGTTTCGACGGCCGTCCCTGCATTCGCCGACCCGCAGGACAGACTATGGCCTTCCAGCTCGCAGCTACATGGCAGACACACCTCCCGCAACGACAGCGGAGCATCCCGAGGTGCCCGATCCGGGCGCCCTCGACTGCCGCGCCTGGAGCGGCCATGTGATCGTCTGCGGCCTGCGTGGCGTGGGCCTGCGAATCGTCGAGCAGCTCCATGCTGCGGGTGCCCGTGTTGTCGTCATCGATGAGGAGTCAGACGCCCTCCTGGACCGCTCGATCGCCGCTCTCGGGGTGCCTCGGATGAGCGGCTCCTGGAGGGAGCTGGAGACGTTCCTCAGCGCCGGCCTCGCGGGGGCCGTGGCCGTCGCATGTGTCCAGCGGGACGATCTGAGAACGCTCGAGACCGGTCTTCTGGTAAACGAATTCAGCCCCGGCACACGCGTCATCCTGGGGCTCGACAACCCCGCCGTGGGCCGCGGTGTCGAAGGCGTGCTCGGGCCTGGAAGCGTGCTCGATATCGCCGGGCTCTTCGCCCCCAGCGTGATCGAGACCTGCACGCGCGAGAACGCGCACCGGCTGAGCCTCGAGGGCCACGAGTTCGCACTCGCCGAAGCCGTCGTCGATCGGGCCTCGACGCTGCGTGAGCGCTTCGCCGACCTTGCGCCGATGGGGCTCGCCGGGGCCTCTGACGGAAGCCTGCTGGTCTGCCCCGGCCGCGACACGGCGATCGCCCCAGGTGACCGGGCCTGGGTCTTCGGAACGGTTGAGGAACTCGCAGCGGCGCGTGTCGTGGGCCGACGGGGAGGGCTCTCCGGACGGGTCGCCGAGCGCTCGGCTGCGGCGCCTGCGCCATGGAACCCGCTGAAGGTGCTCGGCCGCCCCGACCGCTCGATCCTCGTTGTGCTCGCGGCCGTTCTGGCTCTGATCCTCGGCTCGACCCTGCTGCTGCACTTCGAGTACCACCACGGCGGCACACACGAACACCTGCCGGTGCTCGACTCGCTGTATTTCACCGTCGAGACGATCTCCACGGTCGGCTTCGGCGAGTTCTCGTTCTCCGGGCAGTCGGCCTGGCTGGAGGCCTACGGGGTCCTGCTGATCGTCCTTGGGGCGGCGATCCTCACGACTCTGTTCAGCCTCATCACGAACGCCCTGGTGCGGCGGCGGATCGACCAGTCGCTCGGACGGGCAGGAGCCACACGGCTCACATCGCACACGATCCTGGTCGGCCTCGGCGCGGTCGGGATGAAGGTCCTCGAAGGACTGCTGGCGCGAGGGCAGAGCGTGGTCGTGGTCGAGCATGACGAGGGCAACCGCTACCTGAACCAGGTCAGGTCATTGGGCGTGCGTGTCATCGTCGGCGACGCGACCCTTCCGCGAACGCTGGAGTTGGTCAACCTCAAGAGCGCAGCCGCGGTGGCGATCCTGACCAGCGACGATCTGACGAACATCGAGACCGGGCTTGCCGTCCGGGACGCTCTGGCCGGCCGATTCGGCGAGATCCCGATCGTCCTGCGGGTCTTCGACACGGCTCTCAGCCAGCGCGTCCAGCGCAGCTTCCGCTTCCACCACGTCTGGTCGACATCGGCGATCGCGGCCCCCTGGTTCATCGGCGCGGCGCTGGGCCTGGACGTGCTCTCGACCTTCTATGTCGATCACGAGCCCTTCCTGCTCGCCCGCCTGACCGTCGCGCACCATGGCGGCCTCGCCGGCGTGGAGATGCAGGAGCTCTCGGCAGAGATGAGGGTCGTGGCGATCCGCCGCGCCGGGGACACCGCGGGTCTGGAGCATCCTCCGCGCAGGGACACCCGCTTCGCGCCCGGCGACCGGGCCTATCTGGCCGGGCCCAGCGAGGAGCTCCTGAAGGTTCTTCGCCGCGAGCAGCGCCAGATGTAGAGAGAACCGTCCGGGGTGGTCAGAAGCGCCTGATTGCCCTACCCTTATGTGCTCGAGGGAGCCGTACGGGGCCCGCCGATCGGAGCGGGGCGGCACGCCAGCGTCCGTGGATGCGGGCAGACGAAGAGCAAAAGGGAGCGGAGATGGAGATCAGCAGACCTGACGCACGGATGAGCGCATGCCAGAGCAGCCCAGGGCGCTCAGGTGCACGACGCCGTCAGAGCGCCGCTGTGCTGCTGCTCGCCCTGATCGCCCTCGGCGCCGGTGCCGGGAACGCCTTCGCCGCAGGCTTCGAACCGATCGTCAAAACACAGCCCGCCAGCGTCGTCGTGGAAGAAGGCCACCCCGCCACCTTCGAATCGACCGCGTCGGGCCTTCCCACGCCGACCGTTCAATGGGAAAGCTCCATCGACGGGGGAAAAACCTGGAAAGCCGTCGCAAAAGCCACCACGACGGTGCTGACGATCGCCAAACCGAAAAACGCCGAAACCGGCACGCAGTTCAGGGCCCACTTCAAAAACAGCTCGGGTGAAGCCTTCTCCGAAGCCGCGACCATGACGGTCGCCTCGGCGCCCGTCGTGACCAAATCTCCGGTCAGCAAAACCGTCAACGAAGGCACGACCGCGATCTTCGAAGCGACCGGAACGGGATTCCCCAGCCCCTCCATCCAGTGGGAACTGTCGACCGACGCGGGCGCGACCTGGAACGCCATCCCCTTCGAAACCTCCTCGACCCTGTTCCTGATCGGCACGAAAAGCTCGCAGAACGGGAACAGGTACAGGGCGCGGTTCACGAATGTCGCGGGCAGCGTCGTGAGCGCCGCCGCGACGCTGACGGTCCAGTCGGTCGCGGTCGTCACACTGCAGCCCGAAGACGTGACCGTGCTGGTGAACGGGAACGCGAGCTTCGAATCGACCGCCAAAGGCTTCCCGAACCCCACCGAGCAGTGGGAAGTTTCGACCAACGGCGGCACCAGCTGGGCGAACGTGCCCGGCGCCACGGCCAGCGTGCTGACGATCTCAGCGGCCCAGCTGACCCAGAACCACAACGAGTACCGCGCGTCCTTCACCAACGCTGCCGGCACCTCCCACAGCGAAGCCGCCACGCTCTACGTCTCGGCGACCAACTACAGCGCCTTCGGCTGGGGCATGAACAACCACGGCGAGGCGGGCGTCGGCTCGACCGAATCCTCGATCACCTCTCCGCTGCCGATCAAAGGCATGACCTTCGTTACGGCAGTCTCCTCCGGCTTGCGCCACAGCCTCGCCCTGCTGGCGGGCGGAACGGTCGACTCGTGGGGCTTCAACAGCCATGGGCAGCTCGGCGACTTCGAAGTCGGCTCGACCCGCTCTCCCATCCCCGTCGAACACCTCAAGAACGTGACCGCCGTCGCGGCAGGTGGCAGCCACAGCCTCGCGCTGCTCTCGAACGGCACCGTCATGGCCTGGGGCAACGATGAAAGCGGGCAGCTGGGCAATGGCCACAACACCGACAGCCAGGTTCCCGTGCCCGTTGAAGGCCTGACGGGCGTGACGGCGATCGCCGCCGGCGACGAACACAGCTTGGCGCTTCTCTCCGACGGGACCGTCATGTCCTGGGGCAACGGAGAACGGGGCCAGCTGGGCACCGGCGGCAAGGCCAACCACAACTCCCCGATCGCGGTCAAAGGCCTCTCGGGCGTAACCGCCATCGCGGCCGGCGGCCAGTACAGCCTGGCGCTGCTCTCCAACGGAACGGTCGTCTCCTGGGGCGATGACAGCCACGGGCAGCTCGGCAACATGGCGATCCTCGAAGAAGTGACCGAAGCGACCGAAGAAGAAGGCGTCTACAGCACCTCGCCGATCCCCGTCGACGGCCTCAGCGGAGTCACCTCGATCGCCGCCGGACGCACCCATGACCTGGCCCTGCTGTCGAACGGCACCGTCGAGGCATGGGGCAACGACAGCGAAGGCGAGGTCGGCAACGCGACGATGACCCCGCAGGTGGACACCGCAACCCCCGTGACCGGGCTCACAGGCGTGACTGCGATTTCCGCGGGCGATCAGGAGAGCGTCGCCCTGCTCTCCAGCGGCAGCCTCGAGGCGTGGGGAACCAACAGCTCAGGAGACCTGGGCATCGGGGCCATCGGCGAAGACAGCAGCGTCCCCGTGATGGTCCACAGCATCAGCGGCGCCGCGGGTGTCGCCGCCGGCGGCACGCACATGATCGCCTTCGGCGCGTCGCTCCCCGCAGTCACCGCCGTCACTCCACACAACGGGCCGGTTGCCGGTGGCGCCAGCGTCACCATCAGCGGCTCAGGAATCGGCAACGCGACCGCCGTGCACTTCGGCGCCGCCGCAGCCACGGGCCTGACGATCAACTCATCCAGCTCGGTGACCGTCACCTCTCCCGCCGGCAGCGGCACTGTCGACGTGACAGTCACGACGCCCTCCGGGACCAGCCCCGTCAACCCGGGTGATCGCTACACCTACCAGCCCGCCCCGACCGTCCTCAAACTCTCAGCCAAGGGCGGACCGGCCGCCGGCGGGACGGTCATCACGATCACCGGCACCGAACTGATGGGCGCCACCGAGGTCGATTTCGGGACGGTCCCGGCGAGCACGTTCACGGTGAACAACAACAGCACCATCACGGTGACCGCGCCGGCCAACGCAGGAGGCACGACCGACGTCAGGGTCAAGACCCTGAGCGGCACCAGCGCCATCACGACCAAGGATCACTTCAAGTACACCCCCGGCGTCGAAGCCGTCAGCCCCGCCAACGGGCCGATCGCGGGCGGCCTCAGCGTGACGGTCACCGGGACCGGGTTCATCCCCGGCAACAGCGGCACGGCCTTCAAGGTCGGCAAAGGCAAGGTCACGTCGGTCGAATGCGCCAGCATGACCACCTGCACGATCGTCGTCCCTGCGGCGAAAACCGCCGGGACAGTTGACGTGCAGGCCACCGTGGGCAAAGTCAAGAGCGCCATCGCCGCCGGCGATCACTTCACCTACGAATAGGCGCCGCCGGGCTTCCACCGAGCGTTTGAGATGGCCTCGATACGCAAGGAGATCATCGTCGAGCGGAGCCCCGAGACGACCTGGGCGGCCCTGCGCGACTGGGGAGGCCTGCACGAGAGCCTCGTGCCCGGGTTCGTGCTCGATACGAAGTTGGATGGAGCCGACCGGATCGTCAGCTTCGCCAACGGAGCCATCGCCCGGGAGCGTCTCGTCGATCTCGACGAGGACGCCATGCGGCTCTCCTGGACGATCATCGAAGGCGCCTACGCCCACCACAACGGCGTTGCCCAGGTGTTCGCCGAGGGCGCCCGCCACAGCCGCTTCGTCTGGATCGCCGACCTCCTGCCCAATGAGCTCGCCGAGCCCACCTCGGCGATGATGGAGACCGGCATCCAGACGGTGAAGCGGACCCTCGAGTCGCGTCCCGAGACGCCGCCCTCTCAGCCCGAGTAGACGCGGGAGAGGCTCTCCGCGACGCAGACCGGCTTCTCGCCGCCCTCGCGCTCGAAGGTCAGCTCGGTCGTTAGCTGTGCGCCGCCGGGGATCTCCTCGACGCTGAGCAGCTTGGCGCGCATCCGGACCCGTCCCCCGACGGGCATCGGAGCGGGAAAGCGCAGCCTGTTGAGCCCGTAGTTCACACCAAAGGCGAAGCCCTCGAAGCTGAACATGTCATAGGAGAAGCGGGGAGCCAGGGAAAGGGTGTAGTAGCCGTGGGCGATGGTCCCGCCGAAGGGGCTCTCCTTCGCGCGCTCGACATCCACGTGTATCCACTGGTCGTCGCCCGTGACGGCGGCGAACTGGTCGATCTTCTCCTGGGTCACCTCGAGCCAGTCGCTGACGCCGAGCTCCTTGCCGACGTAGCCTTTGACCTCCTCGAGGCCGTTCAGGGTGAGCATTTGGGGGGTTCCTCCTTCGATGAGTGGCGACCCGGCGGCCCGGCGGCCGGCGGGTTCTCACCGGCAGCGTACCGGCGCGTGTCAGTCCGGCGGCACCCGGCGCGGCGGCGGAGGGGATGCGCCAGCAAAGCCACTAGGCTCCCGCGATGACCTGGGTGATGGACTTCAAGGACGGCTCGCGCGAGCTGCGCGACCTGCTCGGCGGCAAGGGTGCCGGTGTGGCCGAGATGACCAGGGTGCTCGGCCCCGAGCGTGTGCCGGCGGGATTCACGATCACAACCGAGGCCTGCGTTGCCTACATGCTCGCCGATGGCACTTTTCCCGAAGGTCTCGAGGACGAGGTGAGCCTGGCGCTCGAGCGCCTGGAGCAGCTCGCCGAGCGACGCCTGGGTGATCCCGTCGCACCTCTGCTCGTCTCGGTCCGCTCGGGAGCTCGCGAGTCGATGCCCGGCATGCTCGACACGGTCCTGAACCTCGGGCTCAACGACACGACCGTGGAGGGGCTTGCGGCTCGCTCGAAGGACGAGCGCTTCGCCTGGGACTCCTACCGGCGGTTCGTCCAGATGTATGGAAACGTCGTGATCGGGATCCCCGGGGAGCGGTTCCAGGAGGCCATCGCGGCCGTCAAGCAACGCCGAGGCGTGACCGAGGACATAGAACTGGACGCGGCGGCACTGCGCGAGCTGACCGGGGAGTTCAAGGGCTTCTACGAGTTCCCCGAAGACCCGCGGGAGCAGCTTCAGCGGGCGATCCGG
>CAZFGJ010000043.1:0-18825 GCA_964518445.1 uncultured Solirubrobacteraceae bacterium | reverse complement strand
GCATGATCGAGGAGCCCTTCTGCAGCTCGGGCAGGAACAGCTCGCCGATGCCCGCACGCGGCCCCGAGCCCATCAGGGCGAGGTCTCCGGCGATCTTCGTCAGCGAGACGGCAACAACCTTGAGGGCGCCCGAGAGCTCCACGAGAGCATCGCGGTTGGCCTGGGCCTCGAACGGGTCGAGCGGTCCGGAGATCTGTTTCAGGCCAGAGTCCTTCTTCAGCCGCGCCCTCACCTTCTCGGCGAAACGGGGGTGGGTGTTCAGGCCCGTTCCGGTGGCCGTGCCGCCCAGCGGGATCTGCCCGACGTGAACGAGAGCCGACTGGATCCGCTCGATGCCCAGAGCGATCTGGGCGGCGTACCCGCCGAACTCCTGACCCAGGGTCACGGGGACCGCGTCCATCAGATGGGTGCGGCCCGACTTGACGACGTTCTGGAAGCTTTTCGCCTTGCGTGCGAAGGAGCGCTCGAGCAGTTTCAGCGCCGGGAGCAGCTCGTTCTGCGCCACGTCGAGCGCGGCCAGGTGGACGGCCGAGGGGAACACGTCGTTGGAGGACTGGCCGAAGTTGACGTGGTCGTTGGGGTGAACGCCCTCACCGGCCAGGTTCGCGATCACCTCGTTGGCGTTCATGTTGGTCGAGGTCCCCGAGCCGGTCTGGAAGACGTCGATCGGGAACTGCGCGTCGTGGGCGCCGCCGGCGATCTCCTTGGCGGCCCGCTCGATGCGCGTGGCGCTCCTTTTGGAGATCAGCCCCAGTTCGCCGTTGACGGCGGCCGCGGTGCCCTTGATCCGCGCCAGCCAGCGGACGACCTCGACGGGGACCGTCTCGCCGGAGATGGGAAAGTTCTCGACGGCCTTGGCGGTCTCCCCGCCCCACAACTGTTTATCGGTTGGCATCTCGTCTCCTGATCGGGGGCTCAAACCCTACCCGCAGAAGGCGGTCAGCTCTCTGGCCAGTCCGACAGGATCGTCGTAGGCCATCAGGAAACCGGTGCTCTCGAGAACCCGCAGCTGACCCTGGGGAAGCAGCGCCAGCGCCTCTTCGGCCGGGGCCAGCGGGTTCAGGCGATCCCGATCGGCCCAGAGCAGGAGCACCGGGAAGTCGAGCCGGGGATAGAGATCGAGCAGGTTCCGCTGCGGACCCCTCGGCCAGGCGCGGGCGCACTTCGACCAGGACCGGGCCAGGCTCGAGTTCCCCGCGACGTCGGCGAAGGCGTGACGGACGAGGTCCGCCGCGGCGGGGTTGCCGCGGGCGCTCAGCTCGACTCCCCGCGCGGGGCGGAAGGCCGCCGACGCGGCGTAGGACAGCAGGACATCGAGCCCCGGAACAGCTCCCGCTCCCGCCGCCGTCTGCAGAGCGCCCCGGACCTTTCCCGTCGTGGAGGCATGGAGGCGATTTCCCATCAGGACGAGCCGGGATGGCCGCAGGCGCCCGTGCTCGATCCCGTGGAGCAGGATCTCGGCGCCCGCGCCGTGACCTCCCATCAGCGGCCTGGGACCCAGAACCTCGGCGGCGAAGGAGCTCATCACCTCCGAGAACCAGTCGAGCGTGTAGGGGTGGCGGGGCCGCTGCTCGGAGTCCCCGTGAAGCGGCAGGTCGGGAAGCACCACCCGAAAGCGGCCGGCCAGCTGCTCGACGGCGGGCTCCCACTCCTTGTGGGAGAGCATCCCCGAGTGCAGCAGGGCCAGCGGGGGGCCGGCACCCAACTCCCGGTAGGCGACACGCGCCCCGTCCGCATGGTGATAGAGGCGCAGTCTCATCGCCTCATCGTATGAGGAGGAATGCCTGCACTGAGCGGGCACGGCACCTGCGCCTAGAATGGCCCTCCCCGTGAGCGCGCCCGCCGACCCACTGCTTCCCAGCCGCGACGTCGACCCGCGACGCGACCTGCCCGACCTCGAGCAGGAGATCCTGGGCCGCTGGCGCGAGCGCGACGTCTTCCAGGCGTCGCTGCGTGCGCGGGAGGGAGCCCCCTCCTGGGTGTTCTACGAGGGGCCGCCGACGGCCAACGGCCCCCCGGGCTCACACCACGTCCTCTCGCGGGTCTTCAAGGACATCTATCCCCGTTTCCAGACGATGCGCGGCTACCGGGTGGAGCGCAAGGGCGGCTGGGACTGCCATGGCCTGCCCGTCGAGATCGCCGTCGAAAAGGAGCTGGGCATCCAGCACAAGGCGGAGATCGAGGAGTACGGGATCGCCGCCTTCAACGGCAAGTGCCGCGAGTCGGTCTTCACCTTCCTCGAGGAGTGGGACCGGCTGACCGAGCGGATCGGCTTCTGGCTCGACCTCGAGCACGCCTACCGGACCCTTGACGAGTCCTACATCGAGTCGGTCTGGTGGGCCCTGTCGGAGATCGACCGGCGGGGCCTGCTCTATGAGGGCAACAAGGTCGTCCCCTACTGCCCGCGCTGTGAGACGACCCTCTCATCGCACGAGGTCGCCCTGGGCTACCGGGATGTCGTCGATCCGAGCGTCTTCGTCAAGCTCCCCGTCTCGCAGGGCGAGGAGCAGCTGCTCCTCTGGACGACCACCCCCTGGACGCTGCCGGGGAACGTCGCCGTGGCGATCTCGCCGACGGCCACCTATGCGCGGGTGCGCTCCGCCGGGGAGCTGTACCTGTTGGCGGAGGCGAGAGTCGAGGCGGTGCTGGGAGAGGATGCCGAGATCCTCGAGCGGCTCTCGGGTCCCGAGCTCGTCGAGCGCTTCGGCTCCTACCGCGGCCCGATCTTCGCCGCCACGGACCGGGAGCCCGGGCCCCTGCCGATCCTCCTGGACGGCTTCGTGACCACCGAGGACGGGACGGGGATCGTCCATCTGGCACCTGCCTTCGGCGAGGAGGACTACCGCGTCGCGGGCGCCTCGCCGCAGGTCCCGTTCGATCCGACCGACGCCACGACGCTCTACAACCCGGTGCTTCCCGACGGCACCTACGACGCGCGTGTCCTGGACCGCAACGGCTCCACATATGAGGGGCGGGAGGTCAAGGACGAGGCGCTGACCGGCGAGCTGATCGAGGACCTCCGCGAGCGCGGCCTGCTGCTCCGAGTCCAGGACTACGAGCACTCCTACCCCCACTGCTGGCGATCGGGCAACCCCCTGATCTACTACGCCAAACCCTCCTGGTACATCGCGACGGCGAAACTCCGCGACCGGCTGCTCGAGGCGAACGAGACGGTGGCCTGGCACCCGCCCCATGTCAAGCACGGCCGCTTCGGCGACTGGCTCAAGAACAACGTCGACTGGGCCCTCTCGCGGGAGCGCTACTGGGGCACCCCCCTGCCGGTCTGGCGCTGCGCGGCCGGCCATCTCCACGTCGTCGGCTCGTTCGCCGAGCTGGCCGAGCGCTCGGGCGAGGAGCTCTCCGATCACCACCGGCCCTACGTCGACGACATCCGCTTCCCCTGCACCCACGGCGCGGAGTCCGGGGCTCCCTGCGGCGAGCCGATGCAGCGCGTCCCCGAGGTGATCGACGTGTGGTTCGACTCGGGCGCGATGCCCTTCGCCCAGCATCACTTCCCCTTCGCCGGAGAGGAGGTGCTCGAGGGAGCCTTCCCGGCCGACTTCATCTGCGAGGCGCAGGATCAGACACGCGGCTGGTTCTATTCGCTGCTGGCCGTCTCGACGCTGCTGGACCGGCCGTCCCCTTACCGAAACGTCGTGTGCCTGGGGCTGATCCTCGATGAGGAGGGTCAGAAGATGTCCAAGTCGAAGGGCAACACGGTCGAGCCCTGGGAGGTCCTGGACACCTTCGGGGCTGATGCCTTCCGCTGGTACTTCTTCACCTCCAAGCAGCCGTGGGACGGTTACCGCTTCTCGGCCGAGACGATCGGCGAGGGCGTCCGGCTGTTCCTCAAGCAGCTGTGGTCGACCTACTACTTCTATGTCCTCTACGCCCAGGCCGCCTCGTCCGATCTGAGTGGACTGCCGGCCGAGCCGGCCGAGGGAGGGGAGCTGAGCGACCTGGACCGCTGGGCGCTGTCGCGCACGGCGGCCACCGCCGAGTTCGTGACCGAGCGCCTCGACGCCTACGACGCGACGGCGGCGGGACGGGCGATCGCCGAGCTCGTGGACGAGCTCTCCAACTGGTACGTCCGGCGCTCGCGCAGGCGCTTCTGGGATGGCGAGGCGGCGGCCTTTACGACGCTCCGTACCTGTCTGGTGACGGTCGCCAAGCTGCTCGCCCCCTTCTGCCCGTTCATCGCCGATGAGATCTACGACAACCTCGACGGGGAGCTTCCGAGCGTCCATCTCTGCGACTTCCCCTCGCCCGAGTCGATCGCTCCCCGGGACGAGAGCCTTGAAGCGGCCATGGCCCTGGCCCGCGAGACCGTCCGTCTGGGGCTGGGTGCCCGCGGCAAGGCGAAGATCAAGGTCCGCCAGCCTCTCCGGGAGGCCGTCGTCGTCGCCGATGACCGCGAGCGCCAGGCGATCGAGCGCCTGGTCGATGTGGTCCGCGAGGAGCTCAATGTGCGGGCCGTCAGGTTCGTCGCGGCAGCCGACGAGCTGGGCAGCTACGAGGTCAAGGCCAACTACCGCACGCTGGGGCCCCTGTTCGGCAAGGAGATGCCTCTGGCGGCGGACGCGATCGCCGCCCTGGACCCGGCCCACGTCGCCGAGACCCTGCGCGACGGAGGGGCCATCGGCATCTCAGTCGGGGGCCGCGAGCACACGCTCTCAGCCGATGACCTGCTGCTGAGCATGCGCCCGCCCGAGGGCTACAGCGTCGAGCGCGAGGGAGCCCATGCCGTCGCCCTGGACCTGGCCATCGACGAGGACCTGCTCGAGGAGGGCCGGGGGCGCGAGATCGTCCACGCCGTGCAGAACGCACGCAAGAGCGCCGGCCTACAGGTGGAGGACCGGATCGAGCTGGCCCTCACCGGCGAGGAGGCGCTGATCGCCGCCGCCGAGCGCTACGCCGACCATCTGACCACCGAGACGCTGGCCGAGCAGCTCTACCTCGACGAGGCGGCCGAGGCCGCCATCGCCGAGATGGCCTACAGCGAGATCGAGACGGTCGACGGCCTCGAGCTCAGGATCAGCCTGTCAAAGGCCGATCCGCCGCTACCCCACTGACAGGGAGGGCTCCAGCTCCTGCTCGAGCTTCTTCTTGGGGTAGGCCCCGATGACCGTGTGGACCGGCTGGCCGCCCTTGAAGAGGATCATCGTCGGGATCGAGAGAACCTGGTACTGAGCCGAGGTCTGCGGGTTCTCGTCGGTGTTGAGCTTGACGATCTTCAGATCCTGGCGCTCGGAGGCGATCTCCTCGAGGACCGGGGCGACGACGCGGCAGGGACCGCACCAGGGCGCCCAGAAGTCGACGAGAACGGGACCGTCGGCCTCGAGGACCTCGGCAGTGAAGTTGTTGTCAGTGACTTGGGCGAGGGTGCCTGCCATGGTGTCTCCTTAGTCGATGTACCCCTCACTATACAAAATGAAGGAGGGGTCCCCCGAGGGCCCGCAGGGAGCCTCGATTCGGCCCTCTAATGGCCGACCGTGACGACCCAGCCGTCGGCGGAGCGCACGATCGGCGGATGGATGCCCGTCAGGGCGCTGAAGAGATGGGGGGAGACGTAGACCTCGATCAGCGCCGCCACGACGAGGACCGGAATGGCCAGCGCGACCGTGACAAGCGTTGCGGCCAGCAGCTGCTCCCACTCACCCCGCCGGGAGGCGATGATCCACGCCGCCAGCGGCAGGAACAGGGCGATCAGCTCGGGGATCGCATGAGGCAGGACACCGAGCAGCAGCACCGCCGGGGCGACGTGCAGGAAGTTCGACACGCCGGCCAGTGTGTGCCCGATCAGATAGGCCTGGGCGCTGAGCGAGAATGTCGTGGCTCCCACGACGAAGGCGATCGCCAGGCGCCCGCCGTGTTCGTGGACCCAGCGCGAGGCGCCGCTGTGATGCTCGGCCTGAAGCGGCAGCGAGCTGCCCGCGATGAACCCCGCCACGCAGGCCATCGCGTGGAGAGCCAGCACGAGCATGTTGGCGCGCAGGACGTGCAGCACGTCGGCCCAGTCGCCCACCGCGAAGGGCGGCTGCAGCTGGAGGATCTGCGTGTAGCCCGGATCGAGTCTCGCAATGACCCATACGGCGGTCAGCAGGCCTGCCGCTGCCAGCGCCGAGCCGGCGACCCATGCTCCGACGACCTTGCCCGGCGTCCCCTGCCAAGCCCGCAGGGTCGCGCGGGTATGCCGCACGCCATGGGCGAACGCGTAGGCCGAAGCGTCCATCCCCCATCCATCGGCCGCCGGGAGCTTCAGCTGAAGCGCAACAACGGCACGAGCCACGTCGCCTCGGCGGCGATCCGCCAGGACATCTTGCTCTGGCCGTGCTCGCGATCGCGAAAGACGATCGGTACCTCGGTGACGCGAAAGCCCGCCTGAACGGCCCTGTAGGTGAGCTCGACCTGGAAGGCGTAGCCGCGCGAGCGAACCTCGTCGAAGCGGATCGATTCGAGGACCTCTCTGCGAAAGCACTTGAAGCCGCCGGTCAGGTCGCGCACCTTGAGACCCAGGACCAGACGGGCGTAGGTGGAGCCGCCCTCACTGATGAACTTGCGCAGGAGGCCCCAGTCCTTGACTTCTCCGCCGGGGACGTAGCGCGAGCCCAGCGCCAGGTCGGCGTCTCCCTGGGCGGCCGCAAGCAGCCGGGCCAGGTCGGCGGGGTCATGGGAGAAGTCGGAGTCCATCTCCATCACGTAGCCGGCGCCCTGCTCCAGGGCGTGCGCGAAGCCCGCCAGGTAGGCGGGGCCGATGCCTCCCTTCTCGGTGCGGTGAAGCACCCTGACCCACTCGTGCTGCTCGGCCATGGCGTCGGCAAGCCGGCCCGTCCCGTCCGGCGAGCCGTCGTCGACCACCAGTATCCGGAAGCCCTCCGGGGCCGCCGCGCCCAGCACGTTTCCGGCGGCCGTGAGGATCGCCTCGACGTTGGCCGCCTCGTTGTATGTGGGCAGTATCAGCCAGGGCTCGCCACGCATGGCTCGCGTACCCTAGAGCGTGGCGGGGATCGGCGGTCCGGTCGTCGGGTGCGAGGCACCTCGGGGCCCTAGGCTTGTCGGGTGGCAGCCTCCCCTCCCTCCAACGGCACGATTGCCGATGCGCTCGAGGAGCTCGGTGACCTCTATGAGCTCGACGGGGCGATCATCCACCGTGTCGTTGCCTACCGGTCCGCCGCCAAGGCCGTCCGTGAGTCATCCGTCTCGGTCGCGGCGATGGCCATGGAAGGACGGGCAACCGAGCTGCCGGGCATCGGCAAGACGCTTCAGGAAAAGATCCAGGCCCTGAGGGAGACCGGAGAGATCCCGGCGGCGGTAAAGCTGCGGGCGAAGTTCCCGGCCGGGCTGATCGAGCTGACCCGGCTCCCCGGCCTGGGCCCCAAGCGGGCCCGCCTGATGTTCTCCGAGCTGGGGATCGACTCACCCGAGGCGCTCCAGGATGCGGCCGCCAACCAGCGCCTGAGGGGAGTCAAGGGGCTGGGGCCGAAGTTCGAGGCGAGCATGCTGGCCGCGCTGCAGGAGCGTCGCGAACGCCCCGAGGGGCAATCCAACCGCGTGATCCTGACTCGTGCACTCGAGCTGGGCGAGGAAATCGTCGCCGGACTGCGGCGGCTGGGCGGACCCGACACGCACGTCGAGCTTGCGGGGTCGGCCCGGCGGCGGGCCGACAGCGTCAAGGACCTCGACATCATCGCCACGACCAGCAAACCCACCGCGCTGGCCAGGAGCCTTTCGAAGCTCGAGCAGATCGAGAGCGTCAGCTCCGCGGGGAAGGCCGGCGCGAAGGCTCGAACCCACGCCGGCATCGCTCTCGACCTGCGGATCGCCAAGCCCGGCCAGCTCGGCAACCTGCTCCAGCACTTCACCGGCTCGGGCGGGCACAACGCGGCGCTCAGGGAGGCGGCCGTCCGGCGGGGCCTGCACGTGTCCGAGTACGGGATCCTCGACGACGCGACCGGCAGGACGCTGAGGTGCGCCACGGAGCAGGAGGTCTATGAGCGTCTTGGCCTGGCCTACATCGAGCCGGAGCTCAGGGAGAACCGCGGCGAGCTCGAGGCGGCCGCACAGCCCGGTGGCCTGCCCGAGCTGATCGAGCTGGGCGACATCCGCGGGGACCTGCACAGCCACACCATCGCCTCGGACGGGCACAACACGATCGAGGAGATGGGCCGGGCGGCCCGCGACTGCGGCTATGAGTACCTGGCGATCACCGACCACTCGGCAAGCCACGGCTTCGGCGACGATGTCTCCCCGGAGCAGCTCCGCCGTCAGATCGAGCTGGTGCGAGAGGCGGACGCCCGACTCGAGGGGATCGAGCTGCTGGCCGGCAGCGAGGTCAACATCCTGCCCGACGGCTCGCTCGACTACGAGGATGACCTGCTGGCCGAACTCGACTGGGTCATCGCCAGCATCCACACCTCATTCGGGATGAGCGAACAGGCCATGACCGAGCGCATGATCGCCGCCATCGAGCACCCCCTGGTCCGCGCGATCGCTCACCCCACGGGACGGCTGATCGAGCGGCGCGAGCCGTACTCGGTGGACCTCGAGGCGGTGTTCGCGGCGGCGGCGAGGACTCAGACGATGCTCGAGATCAACGCGAACCCCGACCGCCGGGACCTCTCCGACCTCAACGCCCGTGCGGCGGCTCGAGCGGGGGTCTCGATTCTGATCGACTCGGACGCCCACCGCACCGGGACGCTGCAGAACATGCGCTGGGGCATCGCGACGGCTCGCCGCGCATGGCTGACGCGCGAGCAGGTGGCCAACACCCGCCCCTGGAGCGATCTCCGCCGCCGCTAGGAGCCGAGCAGGCGCGGAAGCAGCTCCTGCGCGACCCGCCGGTCGACGGCCTCCCGGCTGAACGGCGCCAACAACCGGGCTGCCCGGTCGGCGTAGCCCTCCGCCGGGGCCTGCAGGGCGGCACGCAGGGCAGCGACCAGGTCCTCGCTCACCAGGCGAGGGTCCAGCTCCCGGGCGATCGGCAGAGCGGCGTAGGGGCCCGGCGCCGGAGTGGTGACGAGCAGGCACCCGTCCGCCAGCGCCTCGAGCTGGGCGGCCCCGTAGTCCTCGCGCCGCGGGGCGCATACGAACACGCGTGACCTGCGCAGCAGAGCGCGGTACTCCGCCTGGCCGAGGCGCCCCATGCAGCGCACCCCCGCCTCAGAGCCCAGATCGATCCCGGCATCTCGCAGCACCTCGGGCGCCACCCCCGCCACCAGCAGCTCGCCCGGCTGCGCAGAGTCGCGGCGCAGCTCGCGCCATGCGGCGAGGACACGGTCAAGGCCCTTCTTGGCGGGGTTCGGAGCGTAGGTGATCGCCGCGATGTCCCGCTCGGGAGCCGGCGGACCGGACGGCTCGGCGGCGAGGCCCAGGACCAGCACCCGGTCGCCGGCCCGGGCGGCGGGCGGAACCTCGGCCAGGCCGCCCTCGCTCAGAGGAAGCAGCAGCGGCGCCTCGGCAAGCCGGCGACGCTCGAGCGGACGCTGCCAGAGGCCGTGCCGGCCGGGCCGATTCCCGGCGGCGGGGGCATCGAAGCGGATCGCTCCAGGTCTCGGCCAGAGGAGGGCGGCGGTGGTGCTCGAGTAGATGATCGCCCTCGGCCGCGTCGGGCCGTTCAGCCTCTGCTCGGTGGCGAGCCGTGCCGCCCGGGCCCAGAGGAGATCGGTGAGAGCCATCGTCCGCACGGCGCGGGGCGCGGTTGCCGAGGCGATCTGGACGGTCGCACCGGCGCGTGCGATCGAGGCGCCAAGCGCCTCGTCCGCCGTCCGCAGGCCGGTGGTCGAGCCGAGCGAGACGATCAGCACATCGAGGGCGCCGGCGGCGCCCATCTCAGGTGACGGCCCCGTTCATCTGCTCGGCGCGGCTCGATTTGAAACCGGGCGTCCGCAGCAGGGCCATCGGCTTCAGCGGTGATGTGCGCCGGACATAGAAGCTCGCCCCGTCGCGCTCCTCGATCGCCGCGACGGCCGCATCCTGGCGTCGCCAGGCGAGCGCCCAGATGATCGCGAAGCCCGCCGCGATACCCGGGATCTGGGGCGCCAGGAAGGCAAGCCCACCTGAGAGAATCGTGAACAGGACCAGCGGCCAGAGGCGGTTGATGATGATCGCGCTGGGGCGATGCTCGGGCAGCGAGGAACTCGACTGCGCTCCGGCCAGCAGGCGCGCGATCGGCGGGCTGGCTTCGGCGCGGCGGCTGAGCCGCAGTCCGATGATGGTCGCGACGATCCACCATCCCACGGCGACGATCACCACGAGGCGGTTGGAGTCGGCGGCCCCGGCCAGGACGCAGATCGCGCCGAGCGCGGTGGCTGCGCCTGCACTGAGCAGGACCGTTGTCCTGAGGAAGTCGACGAAACGCACGGCGCTAGAGCAGCGCCTCCAGCAGTCCGCGCACACCCGCTGGACCGACCACCTAGAGGACCGCCTCCGCGGCGAGCTCGGGGGGCGTCTCGTCCGAGCTCACGGCGACGCAGAGAGCGCACTGCAGATCGCCGGCGGCACGCAGCGCCTGCAGCGCCCTGAAGGCATCGAGGTCCGTCGTGTCGTCTCCGACGTAGATCGCGGCGGAGACGTCCTCGGAGCGCAGGAGCCCCTTGATGCCGAGGCCCTTGTCGAACTCGACCGGCGGGCGCACCTCGAGTACCTTGCGCCCCCAATGGACGGCGAAGCCCTCCTCCTGGGCGCGCGCGGCGATCTCGCGCACCGCCGCCTCGGCGACGGCCTCGTCGGGGGCTCCTCGCCAGTGGAAGGCGGCGATCGCCTCCTTGTCCTCGGCCCTCACCCGGATCCGATGATGCTCGGGTGTCAGAGCGCGATCGGCGAAGTCGCCGATTCTGGTCGTCCATGCGGCGAGTTCGGGGTCGATCTCGGCCCGGGTCGAGCCGGGGCGCAGCAGCTCGCCGCCGTGATTGCCGAGGTAGGCGATGGTCCCGATCGCGACGATCGAGCGGGCCGTCGCGGCACGGCGCCCGCTGACGCAGCCCACCACGCCGTAGCGGCGGGAGACCTCGATCAGGACCGCGCGCGTCGCCTCGGGCACATGGGCATCGTCCGCGTGGCGGACGATGGGCGCCAGGGTGCCGTCGATATCGAGCAGGATGGCGGACTTGGCGGGCTCGGAGCGGATCGGCCCGAGCGCCTCCACGAGCGTTGCGGAAGGCGACACCGCTCTAGTATGGCGCGCATGGCAGCTGGCCCGCCCGCTGACGCCCGTGGCCGCTGAGGGCTCGCCCAACCGCACCCTGAAGCTCGTCGCCATCGGCACGATGGCGGGTGTCTTCAGCGGGCTCTTCGGAGTCGGCGGAGGGACGGTCATCGTTCCGCTGGCGATTCTCTGGCTCGGCTATGAAGAGCGCCAGGCGACGGCGACCTCGCTGGCCGCCATCGTGTTCATCGCCGCGTTCGCGGCCGCGGCCCAGGGGCTCTATGGCAACGTCAACGTGGCCGACGCGCTGGAGATCGGGCTGCCCGCCGTCCTGGGCGTCCTGATCGGCACGTGGCTGCAACAGCGCCTGCAGGCCGGCGTGATCGCGCTGCTCTTCGCGGCGGTGCTCCTCGCCTCGGCCGTCGAGCTGGTGCTCCGGTGATCGGGGCGATCGCCGTGGGACTGGCCGGCGGGATCATCGCCGGCCTCCTGGGTGTCGGCGGGGGCGTCCTGTTCGTTCCCGGACTGGTTCTCTTCCTGGGTCTCGACCAGCACCAGGCCGAGGCGACATCGCTGCTGGCGATCGTGCCCGTTGCGATCGTGGGGACGATCCGCCAGAACAAATACGGCAACGTCAGGCGCGACGACGCGCTGCTGCTGGGGCTGCTCTCCGTCGCCGGTGCGGCGGCCGGTGTGGCACTCGCCAACGCGATCAGCGGCCGGGTCCTGCGCGATGCGTTTGCCGCCCTGATGGTCCTGGTGGCCTTCCAGCTCGTCCACCGGACGCTGCGGCCTGCAACTGAACGTCCGCAGGATCGTCCGCGGCCGTGAAAATGGCCTAGACTGATCGCATGGGACTTGACAATCCTCTGCACATCGCCTTCCTGGTTGTGATCCTATTGCTGGTCTTCGGCGCCAAGCGCCTTCCCGAGATGGGCCGTTCGCTTGGCTCGGGGATGCGGGAGTTCAAGGACTCCGTCAGCGGGGAGTCGAAGCAGCCCACGCTGACCGAGACGTCGCAGACTCAGCCCCCGTCGCAGCAGACGGCTCCTCCGGCGCAGGCGCCGGCAGAGCCCACACACCAGGCCTAGAGAGCGACCGCCCCGCCGCGGCGCCCCGGCGCTTGGCTTTGGCCTGTCCGCGTCAGTTGATGATCGAGCCGCTGTCGACGGCTTCGAAGGCCGACCCGGGAACCTGCTTGAGCTCTTCCAGGCTGGCTTCGTTCCAACCCGGCGATGGCGCCCCCGTGATGTACCAGGGCGAGCCGTTGTCGGCCACGATCAGGCCGTAGCGCTTGAGCGCTTCCATGATGATCAGGGCCTGCCCGGAGAAACCGGCCAGCGGATAGTCGGCTTTGAGGCGCAGCCGCAGCCCCATCGGGGGCAGGCTCGGATCCGAGCTCGATGAGGCGAAGTGCGTGGCGGGATGGATGTAGCCGCGCTGAGAGGCGGGGACGGTCACCCGGAGGGCATGGTCGATCGCTCCCGCAGCAACGTCGGGGTAGCGTGCCAGCAGCGGGAAGATGGGAAGTCCGGCGGCGTCCGCAGATGTCCATCCTTCAGGGCGAAGGGCATCGCTTCGCAGGTCGAAGGTCGCTCCCCCGAGCGCCTTCCAGCCTTTCTTTGTGTGAGCGGCTTTGTAGAGCTCGTAGAGCATGCAGCTCCCTTCCTGCACGACCAGGACATGCTTGTCGCCGTGCCCGTGCTTGCCCCCGCCCTCGATCGGGGCTTCCGCGGGAATGGGGTATGGCCCGGGCTCCGATTCAGACTTGTAGGCGGTGAACTTGACCGGCACCTTCGGCTGTTCGGGGGGAACGACGACGAAGGGGATCCCGTAGCTGGGGTTGTTCCCGAAGTCGGGGTGGAGATGCGCCGTGAGCCCGATGCTTTCGATGTAGCTGTGCGAGTTGGGGCTCTCCGGCAGACCGGCCACTTCCTGGTTGAGGGCGTTGTCGGCCGGCAGGATCGGGCAGCCGTACTCGCTCACTCCGGGGACGATCAGGCGGTTGGCGCGGTGATGGCGCTTGCTTGCTCCCGCCACGGCGCCCGACAGTGCCAGCAGCCCGGCGCAGGCCAGCAGCAGGGCCACGCCCGGCGAAGCCCGCCATCCCGTTGAGCGCTCGATTCCTCTCACCCTGTGCAACATCCTAGGCGGACGGCGTCGGTTGCGCGCCGCCTTTGGACGAAGCTCCTATCCCGCGCGGGAGGAGGACGGCTGGGAGGGCTGCTGAAGGACGGCCGGGGTCGCCTCGCTCAGCAGCGGTGCGCCGCAGTGCCAGCAGAAGCCCGCTCCGCGGCTGTGAACGGCGCCACATGAGCGGCACTCGCCGTGGATGCCCGCCTCCGCGCCGGCCAGCAGCCGCTGGACCTCGCCGAGCTCGCCATCGACGGCCTGCAGTTCTGAGGCTTTGCGAGCGATCACGTCCAGCCGGTAGTGATCGCGGATCGCCATCTCGTAAGCCAGTCCGCCGAGGTCCCAGGTCAGCTCGGCGACCCGCTCTGCAAGCTCGTGGCGGCGGCGGCGGAGCTCCGCCATGGACCCGCCGGCTCCCAGACCCTCGATCGGAACGAGGCCACCCACGGGCGTGAGCGTGCCGGTGGACGGCTCGCGAGGAGCGCTCTCAGGAGGCGTCGAGCCGTTGGTCGTGCTCGCCATCTCTCAGCCTCCGCCGACTTCGATCGGTTCATTGCCCAGGGCGTTGATTTCTTCCTGGTGCTTTTTCCCGGTCGTGGAGCTCAGTTTGTGGATCTGGGTGGGCGTGACCTTTTTGGTTTTGGTGGGAAGGTGCGCCTTGATGATCTTTTCTTCCTTTGCACCTTCGGCAGCTTCCTTGGAGGCCTGGGCCGAGCTGGAGTTGCTCGAGGCGGCGGTCGACGAGGGCGTCGTCGACGTGCCCGAGCCGGCGGCGCCGGTCGACGTGCCGGCTGCCGCCACGCCACCCAGCCCTTCGATTTTCACCACCTGCGGCGCCGTGGGCGTCTTGCTCTGACTTGCCCAGTGACCCACGAGCAGCCCGACGAACAGGCACAGGAGGAGGATCGCCAGCAGCCCCAGCAGCCCCGAGTTCCGCCGCAGCCAGCCGTTCAGGCCCTGCTGGGGTGGAAGGGGGACGTAGGAGCCGGGGCCCAGGTCGATGGTGCCCGGAACGGCCCAGGCCGGCGGGGGTGCTTGGGAGCCCGAGCGCTGGTCGCTCTGGAGCACGTCCAGGAATGCGAGGCGAACGGGCGAGCAGGGCTGGCCGCAGCTGAGGCAGTAGCGCTGGTCGGCAACGAGCGCCGCACCGCAGTGGGCGCAACTCGTAGCCGGCTGCTCTGAGGGGACCGGCATAAGGCTCACGTTGCTCACCCCGTCGTCCCGCGGCTCACCCGAAGGCTCCGCCGACGTAGTCGCGGGTGCGGCTCGCACGGGGTTCCTCGAATACCTGCTGGACGGGGCCGTACTCGATCAGGTCGCCCAGGTACATGAAGGCGACCTTGTCGGCGATCCGGTGGGCCTGAGCGAGGTTGTGCGTAACGACGACGACCGCCAGGTCGCGCCGCAGCTCGCCGATCAGCTTCTCGATTGTGTTTGTCGAGATCGGGTCGAGGGCGCTGCAGGGCTCATCCATCAGGAGCACCTCCGGGCGCAGCGCGATCGCGCGAGCGATGCAGAGCCGCTGCTGCTGGCCGCCCGAGAGTCGCAGCGCCGGACCGTCCAGGTTGTCGCGGACCTCGTCGTAGAGGCCGGCACGCTGGAGCGCGTCGATCACCTCCGGCTCGAGATCCTTGCGACGGGGGCGCTTGCGGGACTGTTCGCGCAGCGCGAAGGCGACGTTGTCGAAGATCGACATGGGGAACGGGTTGGGCTGCTGGAAGACCATCGCCACGCGGGCCCTGAGGGTCGTGTCGGCGATCTCGTGGATGTCCTCCCCGTCGAGCAGGATCTGCCCGGCGCGGGATGCCGTAGGCGTCAGCTCGGTGAGGCGGTTGAGCGTCCGGAGCAACGTCGTCTTGCCACAGCCGGAGGGGCCGATCAAAGCGAGCACCTCTCCCTGGTGGATCGACAGCGAGACGGACTTGACGGCTTCCTTGGGGCCGAAGTTGATGCTGACGTCGTCGACCTTCAGACGTTCGGGGCCACTCCCGCTGGCCGGGCGGATCGAGTAGCGGTCGGCGGGGGCGCGGGCCGGCGTCGGCGCGCGGTCGAGCACGATCGTCCGCACAGGGGGAACGATCGGCGGCGGAGCCGTCGCGGGGTCGGGTGCCGCGGCGAAGGGGTTCTCGCCCCGGGAATGGTCCTTGTCGGTGTTCATCGCCATGTGCAGCGGATCGAGCAGCATCTCGTCAGGGCTCATCACGCATATTCTCCATCGAGCTTGTCGAACACCATCTTCATCGGTTCACTGAGCTAAGCAGATTAGCGTCTTGTTGACGGCTTGTAAAGCGGCGAACCGTCGGCTCAGACGATTCCGGCGCCGATGTTCATACCCATCGAGTCGGCCTGGGAGCGACCGATCCGCCCGACGATCAGATTGAGCCCCAGCACGAGCAGCAGCAGGACGACCGCCGCGGCGTAGGCCTTCTGCGGCGCTGCGCCTTCGCCGGCCGGGGAGTTGTCGTAGACATAGCTGGTCAGCGTCGAGCCGGTGCCTTTGAGCAGCCCCAGGACGGGGTTCGAGCCTTCGGTTTCGATCCGCAGCGTCTGACCGAGCAGCAGCACCACGATCGCCGTGTCGCCGATGATCCGGCTCACCCCGAGGGTGACGCCGGTCGCCATGTTGGAGCGGACGCTGGGGAGCAGCACGCGGCGGATCGTCGCGATGCGCGTCTTGCCGAGCGCATAGGCGGCCTCTCGCATGTGGGCCGGAACCGCTTCCAGGCCGTCCCTTGTCGCCGTGAAGATCGGCGGCAGCGCGATCAGCGACATCATCGCCCCGGCCGCGAGAAACGATCGTCCGTACACGCCCCCGCCTTCGGAGACCGAGGAGAACGGCGCCAGCAGGTGCAACTGGAAGAGCGCCAGCCCGAACAGCGCGATGACGATGTCCGGCGTGCCGGCGACCACCTCGATGCTCGACTCGACGACCCGGGCCAGCCAGGTGGGCCGTCCGTACTCGGCGACCCACAGAGCACTGGCCACCGCCAGCGGGGTCGCCAGCACCAGCCCGATCGCCGTCAGGATCATGGTGCCGAGGATCGGGTCGAGGAAGCCCCCCGTGCCGCTCTGGGTGAGGCTCACCTCGGGGCGGCTGCCGAGCAGGCTGGGGCGCAGGTATTGGACTCCGCGCACACCCATGTAGATGACGATCGCTGCCGCGATCAGGCACAGGCCGATCCCGGCGATCCAGGCGAATGCGAGCGCCAGTCGATCGGTCCAGCGCCAGCTGAGTGGCGAGGAGCGCCGGCCGGGGCCGCTTTTCATCTCCCGCCCGGGGAGCATCGGGTCGGCGTAGACGGTGCTCATCCGCGCACCTGGTACTTGCGCAGGGGAAGCTTGATCAGGTAGCCGGAGACCGACAGGACCAGCGCCGAGAAGAGCAGCAGCAGGGCGAAGGCATAGAGCGCGGAGCCCAGGGCGGGCGCGGCGAGGCCTTCGTGGTAGTCGACGATCGTCGAGGCGAGGGTGCGGAAGGGCTCGAACAGGGCTGTGATCCCGTCGCTGAAGCGGGGGGCGAAGCTGCGGGAGCCCGAGACCATCGAGATCATGATCGCCTCGCCCAGGGCCCGCGCCGTCGCGAGCACGGCAGCCGCGACGATCGCCGGCCTGGCGGCCCTGAGGCTCACGGCGAGGATCGCGCGGACGGGATTGACGCCCAATGCGATCGCGCCCTCGCGCCACGAGTTGGGCACCGAGACGAGGGCCTCGCAGATCAGCGCGACCATGATCGGCGTGATCATCACCGTGAGGATCACGATCGCCACCAGCACACCCGCGCCAGTGAGCTCGACCGTGTTCTGCACCGAGACCTTCTCGGCCGGTGAGATCAGGTGGTTGCCCACGAAGGGCACCAGGACGAGGATGCCGATCAGCCCGTAGACGACCGAGGGCACCGAGGCCAGCAGCCGGATCACGGGGATCACGATCCGGCGCAGGCGGGCCGGCGCCAGCTCGACGATGAAGATCGAGGAGAGGATCGCCACGGTGATGCCGATCAGGACCGCCGGGATGGTGCACAGCAGGGTCCCGTAGACCAACGGCCAGGCGTTCAGGGTGTAGGCCGACGGCGGCGGGTTGAGGCTGGTCGCCTGCATCGTCTGGAACTGTTCTTCGATGCTCGTCCCCTTCGGCGCGGGACCGAGCCAGCCGAGGCCGTTGTGCTGAAAGATCGGCCAGGCGTGGACACCCACGAAGACGACCATCGCGACGACGCCGACAGCGATCAACAAAGCAACCGCGCCGAGCGTACGCTCGGCGCGGTTGTCAGGCCACGGATGGCGCAGGCGCTCCAACATCCCTGTTAGGAGATCGGAACCCACTGCGTCGCGATGATTTTCTTGGCAACGGGAGAGGCTTTGATCCAGCCGATGAAGGCCAGTGCCGCACCGGTCGCCTTGCCCTTCGTCACCTCGTAGAAGCGGGCCGTGCCCGAGTACTGACCCGAGATGACGGTCGAGCGGTTGCATCCGACGCCGTTCAGGCCGACTGCGTTGACGGTGCCTTTGTCCGACTGGTAGTTGGAGACGAAGCCGATCGAGTTCGGGTCGTTTTCAACCTGCTGGCGCATCAGACCCTCGGAGGGCTCTTCGGCGGCCAGAGTCGAGACTTTCTTGCCTTCCAGCAGCACTGTCTGGAAGTTCGTCAGAACGCCTGCGACCGAGGTGCGGCTGATGAGGTCGATCGTGCCCGACGCGGTGGCGCCGGAGACGCCGCTCCAGCTGCGTGTCTTGCCGGTGAAGATGGCGATTGCCTGCGCGGTCGTCAGGTTGGACAGCGAGTTCGCCTTGTTGGTGATCACGCAGATCCCGTACCTGGCGATCGGGTAGAAGACCAGTCCGGTGTCAGCTTCGAGCGGGTCCCGCGACACGTCGCCGATCGTCGTCTTGCCGGCTTTGACGTCATTGATCCCGATCTGCGCCCCACCTTGGGCGATCCGGAACTTGACTTTGTTCGGGTGAAGTTTCACGTACTTCTGAGCGAGCAGGGAGACGAGCGGGTAGGAGGCGGTGGCGCCGCTGATCGAGATTTTGGTGATCGCCATGGCGCCTGCCGGTGCCGCGATCCCGAGCACACCGGCCACCAGGAGGGCGGCGGTTAGACGGCGGGTGCGAGTCATGTAGGAGAGGCTCCGTTTCTTGTTCATTTGACAAAGGTTTGACATCTCAAGGTCCCGAACAGATCATAATTCCCATAGTTTCGATCCAGATACCCTGTTTTGTGCAACTTATGCGATACATGAGGTTTACAAACGTCAGAGATCGACTCAGGACCATGGACCAGCCCCCCGAAAACCCCGAGCAGCACCAGGCCATCGCGCCGCCCGTCCGCCTGCCCTCCACGAGGGCGGGACTGGTGCTGGCAACGGTGATGCTGGCCATCGGCGTCGCCCTCGGCGCGGCCATCGGTCCGGCGCCGGACAGCTCCTTCGCTGGCGGCCCGTCTGCGTTCATGAAAAGCGTCCCGGCGCTGGTCGCCGTAATCGAGGCCCGCAACAGGGCGGCCGCCGCGGCCGCCGCGGCCGCTGCCGCGCCGGCCGCACCTCCCGC
>CAZFGJ010000042.1:4067-19034 GCA_964518445.1 uncultured Solirubrobacteraceae bacterium | reverse complement strand
GCTCGACCGTCAGCCGGCGGCCGCCGGGGTCGGCGCCGGCGACGCGGCCGATTACGAGTTCGGTCCGCCTCAGCTCAGAGCGAAGCGGCACGGATACGTGACGGGGATCGAGGGCACCTCCGGCGGCTCCCGGCAGAAGGGGCGTGTAGAGGAGGAAGTTGGCGTCGTTGACCAGCGTCACCCGGGCGCTCTGGGCGGGGAGCAGCCGCTCCAATGCGCGGGCTGCGTAGAACCCACCGAATCCGCCGCCTGCGATTACCACCTGCCAAGCCACGAGGACACAATAGGGTGCATGCGATGAACCACTCCCTCTACACCACAGCCCTGGCCCCATTTCTCGCCGAGACAGCCCGTCTGCGCCCGGCCGACGCTGAAGTCATCGATGCCCACACCCACCTCGGCCTGGACGAGGACGGGCGCTCCCTGACGCTCGAGCAGCTGCTCGCACAGCTCGACGCCGCCGAGGCGCGGCGGGCCTGCGTCTTCCCTCTGCATGACCCCGAGCGGAAGCCCGCATACAGCCTCCCCAACGACCGCGTCCTGGGATGGGCCGGCGAAAGCGAGGGGCGCCTCGTCCCCTTCGCCCGCCTGGACCCGGCCGAAGGGCCGCTGGCCGAGGCCGAACGGAGCCTCAACGCCGGGGCCAGGGGAATCAAGCTCCACCCCCGTGCGCAGGACTTCACCTTCGACGGCGGAGAGCTCGACGACGTCTTCAAACTGACCGAAGAAGCCAAAGTGCCGGTCCTGATCCACGCGGGCCGCGGCCTTCCCCCGCTCGCGGACGGCCTGGCCGACCTCGCCCTCAGGCACCCGGGAACCCCGCTGATCCTGGCCCACGGAGCGATCTGCGACCAGGGCATCCTGACCACCCGGCTGGCCGATCACCCGGCGATCCTCTACGACATGTCCTGCTTCTTCCCGCTGGACGTGATCGAGCTGCTCGGCCGCGCACCGGCGGAGCGGATCGTCTTCGCCTCGGACCCGCCCTACGGCATGCCCGCGACGACCCTCTACATGGCCCTCCGGGTGGCCCGCCAGTCCGGCCTGGACGATGCGACGACCCGCCTGATGCTCGGCGGCACGATGGCCGCCCTGATCGACGGCCAAGAGCTGCCCGCGGTCACCGCCCCCCGGCGCGGCCCGTCGATCAAGCTCTCGGGACGCCTGGTGCGGGTCTACGGCTACGCAAGCCTTGTCGGGCCGGCGCTCTTCACCGGTGCGATCGAGCAGGGCCTCGCCATGCTCGAAATGGCGATCGCCGCCTGCCGCGACCCCGAGCCGGAGGATGTCGGCGAGTCACTCGAGACGATCGGCCGGGCCCTTGAGACCGCCGGCGCGCTGATGCGCGAAGACGACGGGATCAGAGCGGCCATCGACCTGGTCTACCGCTCCAACGTGATGGCCGCGACGGAGATCCTGGACGCCGGCTGATCAGACGGCGGTGAGCCAGAGGGCGGCCCACTCGCCTTCCTCGAGACGCCGGCGCTCGGTCAGGCCGGTCCCGTCGCACAGCGCCTGGGAGACCTCATCGACCTCCTCTCGCAGGAGCCCACCGGCGATCAGCTCGGCCGGGTCCTGCGGCAGCTTGCGGGCGAGTTCGATCAGCAGCGGCCGCAGGAGGTTGGCGGTGACGAGCAGGGGCCCGGCGGGTCGCTGCTCGAGTGAGCTCCAGGGCAGCGCCTCGTGGCGCAGGTCAAAGCGGCGGGCCTCGAGCTGCACGCCGTTGACCTCGGCGTTCTCGATCGACGCCTCGACGCTCTCGCTCTCGTTGTCGAGGCCCAGCAGCGGGCCGTAGCCGAGCTTCCCGGCCGCTATCGCGAGCACTCCCGATCCGGTTCCGATATCCAGCAGCGAGCCGCGGGTCGCGCTGAGAGAGGCCAGCTCCAGCATCAGGGCGATGCAGAGCCTGGTGCTCGCATGGCCGCCCGTCCCAAAGGCCTGGCCCGGATCGATCACGATCTCCCTGACGCCGTCGCCGCCCGGTGCCGATGGCTCCCATGGAGGCCTGACTCTGAGGGCCGGTATCGGACCGCCGGGCTCGGGGGGCGAGATCAGGACGGGGCGGTGGAATTCCTTCCAGCGCTCGCCCCAGTCGTCGGCGATCTCGGTGGTCGTGATCTCAACCAGCGCATCCCCCACGGCGGCCGTCAGGTCGGGGAGCGCCGGCAGCTCGCCGGGAGCCCCGTAGACGGCGTACTCGACAGTCTCTCCACCGTCGCTCTGAGTCTCTTCGACCCCGGCCGGAGCCAGCTCGAGCAGCGCCGCCAGTACGAGCTCGGCCTCGGCGCGCGGCACGCGCAGGGCGAGGCGGATCACGCGGCCTGGCTGCCCAGGGCGCGGCGAAGCTTCGCGAACATCCCTTCCTGGGAGCGGAGGTTGTCCTCCGTGAGGCTGTCCTTGAGCTGCTCGAGCAGCTCACGCTGCTCGGCGCTCAGTCGTCGGGGGATGACGACGTTTACGACGACACGAAGGTTCCCCTGGCGGCCTTTTCGCAACCCCGGCATGCCCTCTCCGCGGAGGGTGAGGATCTCGCCCGGCTGAGTGCCGGCGGCGATCTCGACGCTCGCCGTCCCCGACAGCGTCGGCACCTCCATGCTCGCCCCCAGGGCGGCCAGCGGGGCGGGCACGTCGAGGGCTGTGATCAGGTCGTCGCCTTCGCGGACGAAGCGCTCGTCTTCGCGGACGCTCACGAGCACGTAGAGGTCCCCCGGAGGCGCACCGGCTTCGCCGGCGTGCCCCTGGCCCCCCATCCGTATCCGCTGCCCGTCGGCGATGCCGGCGGGGATGTCGACCTCAAGCCGGCGCTCGGTCCTGATGCGTCCGCGGCCGCGGCACTCGCCGCAGGGCTCGGTCGGGATGCGCCCATCGCCGTTGCAGGTCTCACATACAACCGTGCGGACCATCTGCCCAAAGGGCGTCCGCGTCACCGCCTGCAGCTGCCCGGTGCCGCCGCAGCGCTCGCAGGTCTCGATCGGCGTCCCCGGCTCGGCGCCGTTGCCATGGCAGTGCTCGCAGCGCTCGATCGCCTCGAAGGTGACCTCGACGGACTTGCCCTCGGCCGCCTCGAGCAGCTCGATCTCGACGGCCACGGCGATGTCGCCTCCCGAGGCCGGGCCGAACCCGCCGCCGGCACCGCCGAAGAAGGCGTTGAAGAGGTCTCCGATCGAGCTGAAGCCGTCGAAGTTGGGTGCGTAGCCACCCGAGCGAAGGCCGTCGTGGCCGTAGCGGTCATACGTTGCCCGACGCTCCGGGTCGGACAGGATCTCGTAGGCCTCGGCAGCCTCCTTGAACTTCTCCTCGGCCTGCGGGTCGTGGGCGTTGACGTCGGGGTGCAGTTCGCGGGCGAGGCCGCGGAAGGCTTTCTTGACCTCCTGCTCGGGAGCATCGCGGGCGACGCCCAGCACCTCGTAGGGATCTCTTGGCACGCTCTGGTCAGTTCTCGGCGTAGGCATCTTCGACAAAGCGAGAGAGCTCGTGGGCGGCCTCTCGGACCGTCGCGATCGCGCCGGCGTAGTCCATCCGGACCGGCCCGATCACCGACACGGCGCCGAGCTTGCGGCTGGGAACCCCGTAGCCGGTCGCGACGACGGCGAGCGAGTGCATCGCCGGCAGCTCGTTCTCATGGCCGATCCTGACGTAGACGCCCGGCTCGGTCAGCGCGTTGCGCAGGACCCGCAGCAGGGCTACCCGGCGCTCGAGCAGCCCGATCAGCTCGTTGACCCGGCTGGCCTCCATGATCTGCCCGGCCTGGAAGAGTCGGGCCGTTCCGTCGAGGTAGAGCGCGTCCTCGCCGACGGCGGCGAGCTGCGCGAAGGCCGGAGCCAGACGGCCCAGGAAGTCGAGCTCCGTCGCGGACAGGCCCGGGTCCGCGAGGCGCGCCGCCAACGTCCTCGTACCGATCCCCAGTCCGGCGAGGCGCTCGTTGAGGTACTCCCCGGCCCAGGCGACCAGGCCGGTGTCCACAGGGCGATCGAAGCTGGCGAGCATCTTCGAGACATCCCCGGCCGAGGTGATGATCACGACCAGGACGAGCTGCGGCTGAAGCTCGAGAACCTCGACGTGGCGGACCGTGGCCGTGTTGATCGATGGGGCCGAGACGACGGCCAGAAGATTGGTCATCTGCGAGAGCGTCTCGCTGATCGCCCGCATCGCATCGTCGACCTCGCGGCGGATCAGGGTCAGCTCCAGGCGTTGGCGGGGTGCGGCCAGCGCCCCTCCGGACTGCAGCAGGCGGTCGACCACGTAGCGGTGCCCGGCGTCGGTCGGAACCCGGCCCGCAGAGACGTGGGGGTGATCGAGCAGGCCCTGCTCCTCGAGCTGGGCCAGTTCGTTGCGGACGGTCGAGGGGCTGCACTCGAGCTCGGGGTCCGCTGCGACCACGCGAGAGGGCACCGGCTGGCCGGTGTGCAGGTAGTCCTCGACGACCTTGCTCAGGATGCGCTCCTGGCGGGGGGTGAGCATTGGCTGATTGTAGGCGGGGACATGGCGCCCGACCGGGCGCCCGGGCTACAGCTCGAGCTCAGCCTCTGCGTTGCGGATGATCTGCTGGCCGGCCTGCTCGGCCACCGTGTCGACGATCGCCCTGCCATCTGTGACCTCGCGAACCGTGCCGCTGACGATCACCTCCTGCTCAGGGGCCCCCATGCCGCGAAACTGGACGGAGAGCCGCTTGAGCCGCTCGGGACCGCCGGCCGCCTCGGTCTGGGCGCGGGCCACCTGGGCCATCGTCCACAGCCCGTGGAGAATCCGGCCCGGCAGACCCACGGCCTGAGCGAACTCCTCGTCGATGTGGATCGGATTGAAGTCGCCTGAGGCGCCCGCATAGCGGACCGTCAGGTACTTGTCCGGGGTGATCCTCAGCTCGGGTATCGACTCGCCCGCCTTGAGCTCCGTCATCTCACACTCCCCTGACGATGTTGGTCCATGTCCCGCGGCAGACCTCCTCGCCGCGCTGGTTCAGCGACACCGATTCGAACACGTAGTAGCCGCGCCCGTCTGATTCGGAGATGTCCTTGACCGAGGCTGTCGTCGTGATCTCATCCCCCGCGACGACCGGTGGGCCCCAGACGAACTCCTGGGAGCCATGGACCATCATCGCGAAGTTCAGCTCGATCTCAGGGTCGAAGATCGGAGGGCCGACGGCCGGTGAGCTGTAGACGACCGTGAACATCGGCGGCGCGACCAGGTCCGTGTAGCCGGCTGCTCGCGCGGCCTCGAGATCGAGGTGGACCGGGTTGGTCTCGCCGACAGCCCGCGCGTACTCGCGGATCTTCTCTCTCCCCACCGCATAGGTGATGGGGTCGTACTGCTTGCCGATCGCTTGGGTGTTGACTGGCATCGGTGTCGCTCCTCGGGCGGCTGTTCGATCTGCTCCTGCGGCGCGCCAGTCTATGCATCCCTTTGCCATGGGGCAGGTCAGGGCCCAGCTCGGGCCGACCCGAGCCCTTAAACGCAAACGGGCCCCGAGGGGCCCGCATGGGGGAGAACAGCGCCATCTCCCCCTTTTCTGCGTTGACGCCGGCGTCGGCCTGCCGGCACTCCCGAGGAAGTGCCGGCAGACGCGGTGACGCCCGCCTAGGGCGCGCTCACCGGTGCAGAGGTCGAGAGGACCATGCCTTTGCTGTCGAGCGCCTGCACCTCGAATGTCGAGGCCGAGCCAGGGACGCTGATGTGCGTCTCGAAGCCACTCCAGGGAGCGGATGCGACAGCTGAGAGCGTCATCGCGCTTTCGCCGGCAAGGACCCGCCAGCTGGCAACGGTCGTGGCGCCGTTCCAGCTTGCGTAGACGTTCACCTGGCTGGGCGATTCGCGGACGGCGGCCAGTGCCGGCAGCGTGTTCGGAGTGGCGCTCCAGGGGTAGCGAAGTACACGGTAGGTGCCGTCGCCGATCGGGAGCTGGGCTTCGAACAACCGGGTCCCCTTCTTTTTCGTCCCGGCTTCGGGTTTCGAGCTGAACTCGGCCATGTAGTTGGTCGTCCCGTAGCCGACCATCACGAGGCCGTGGGCAAGACGCTGGGTGCTGCCCTCGGAGCCCGCGATGGTTTTTTCGGGTCGCGTGAATTCACGCATGACCGCGGCCTTCTTGGCGGCGATGTTCAGGCGAAGGACCAGCCCACGCGAGAAGCCCTTCAGCGGGGGCCCGGCCTCGTTGTCGAAGATGCTCAGCTTGTTGCCTTCGAGCCTGGCGTCGTGCTGGAAGTAGAACTGCACGCCGCTGGCGAGCTTGAACTGGTTTTTCTTACCGCCCAGCGTCCAGAGGATCGCACCCGTCTTCTGGTCGATCTCATAGATCGCCGAGGTGTCGCGCATCGACACGAGCATCCGTTCTTCGGGCAGTGTCTGCACCGAGTTCAGGTGATAGGCGTCGAACACGCCGGCCGCGGGGACCACTTCGCTGTCGCTGGTCGGGATTCGGCCGAGCGCGTGCCACTCCCACATGACCAGGCCCGTGTGAACGTCGATCTCCTGGATCAGGACGTCCTGGACCGGCGGTGTGGCTTCCGAGCAGACGGGAGTGCAGACCGACGTGTAGGCGTCGATGATGGCCGTGCCGTCGGGCCTCACGTCGAACTCGTGGATGTCCGAGGCATAGCCGTTGCCGGCTTTCACGGTTGCGATCGGTTCGTAGGCGCTGTTGGCGATGATTCCTTCGCCTTCGCCGTTGGCCACTTCGGTCACGCGGCCCTGCCACCAGGTCAGCACCGGTTTGCCTTCGTAGGTCTTCAGTTCCAGAGCGCCGGCGGCGTAGTTTTCGGGAAGCTGGCGCCACCAGAGCATCTGCCCGGACGAGTTCATGATCATCGTCCCGTTGGGACCGACAGGTTTGAATTCGAGCAGTTTCGCTCCACCCGGGTGGATGATCGGCCCGGGGAGCGGGTCGAGGAAGAGGTCGCCGGCGAGAGCAGCGTCGGGCTTCGTGATCGACACCTTGGGCGGCGCGATTGCGGGCTCGCTCTGGAAGTGCTGCTGTTCTTCGGGCTCTTCGCCGATCAGGGTGAGGAAGGGCTGCGGCGCCGTCGTGTGGGCGACCGTGAAGGAGTCACTCAGCGGTCCGCCTTCGCTCAGATGGATCGAGACTGAGACTTCCTCGCCTTCCTGGAACGGGGCGTTCGGTACGAAGCTTGCACCCTGCCCCGCGCTGTAGGGCTCGAGCTGACCTTCGTGGGTGCCCGTTTCCGATCCGGTCACGGTCACGCCGGTGATGTTCGCGGCGGGCTCGCCCAGGATGCTGATCTGCGTCTGCGGAGAGGCGTCCGGGGTGCCCGGAAGCGGCGAGATCGTTACGGCCGATGCGATAGCCGGCGCCGCGGCAGCGGCGGCCAGCGCGATGAAGCCGGCTGTCAGCGTCGAGCAAAGCCGACGCCTCATCGAGGTCGTGGTGCGGCAATGCGAATCGAAGTCCGTCGATCCCCCAATCGAGCGGGCCTTTGTTTGAGACATTCGTGTCCCCTCCCCAGGTGGTTGACCTTAAGCGTACCGGGCGATTCAACATGTGGTCATTCCCCCATATGGGCGTAAAGACAATGGACAGATTTACCCAGATGTGTGCGCGAGCGCCAACTTGGGTAAGGGGGTGAGTACGATCGTCCACGGATCAGGGTTTTGTACGTACAGAGATGGCCACTGCCGTCCAAGCGAACCCCTGATCTGCCCGGCGGCCGCCCGCTGTCGGGCGAGCAGATTGCTCACATGAACACCAGAGGCCAAACGAAACCGAGACATACGAACCACGCGGGAACTTCCCGCCTCCGCCCCGGGCCCAATGGGCTGCCGCGGGGTCAGGTCGCCGAGATTCAGCGCCGGCGAATGCTCACCGCAGCCGTGGATGCCGTCGAGGAGGTCGGGTACTCGCGGATGACCGTCGCCCAGGTGATCAGCCGTGCCCGCGTCTCGAGGAAGACCTTCTACGACGTGTTCGCCGACCGCGAGGACTGCTTTCTGGCGGCCTTCGACCAGGCCCTGGAGCAGGGACGGGCGCGTGTAAGAGAGGCATACGAGAGCGAGACGAACTGGCGCGAGGCGGTCAGAGCCGCCCTGGCGACCCTCCTGGCGTCGATGGATGAAGAGCCCGGGCTGACCAAGCTGTGCGTCGTGGAGGCACAGAGCGGCGGCCCGAAGGTGCTCGAGCGCCGGACGGATGCCTTCGCTCAGCTGGCGGGTGCGATCGACGCCGGCCGAAAGGCACGCGGGGCGACAGGAGAGCCGCCCGCGGTCACCGCGGAAGGCCTTGTTGGTGCTGTCTTCACGGTCATCCACACACGCGTTCTCCAGCAGGACCCAAGGCCGCTGACCGACCTGCTCGGTCCACTGATGAGCATGATCGTCCTCCCCTATCTGGGCGCCCGCGCCGCCGCGAGGGAGCTGAAGCTGCCTCCTCCTGAGATTGCCGGCCCGGCAAGGGAACGAGCGCCGAGGCTTGCGTCAGATCCACTGGAGGGATTGAACATGCGCCTCACCTACAGGACCGTCCGCGTCCTGATGGTCATCTCGGAGAGCCCGGGCGCCAGCAATCGCGAGATCGCCGTGGGCTCAGGGATCGCCGACCAGGGACAGATCTCGAAGCTCCTGAACAGGCTCGGCCGTCTGGAGCTGATCGAGAATCGCGGCGACGGCCAGGAGCGCGGCGCCGCAAACGCCTGGCAGCTCACCGCCAGGGGCGCCGCGGTCGAGCGCGCCACGCGTCCCCGCTGAGCCCTCGCCCGCCGCTGATCAACCTGTTGTTCAGGGATGACGCCGTCCCAGAACGACAGAGGGGCACCCAGCCTGCGCTGAGTGCCCCTCGCCCGACCTGCTGAGACCCGCCTAGCTGGCGCAGTCCCAGCCGGTTGCCGTTTTCCCGCTTTCGAGGCAGGGCAGGATGGTGGGTGGCTGCCAGTTGCCCGGCCCACCTTCGAGGATCCCCGGGATCGTGGCCGCCGGGACGCCATAGAGGCGCATGATCATCTGGAATCCACCGGCCGGAGCGGGCAGCCAGTTGTCCCGCTGCGCTTCGGTCGAGGGTTCGGTTGTCTGGACGTAGATGTCCATCGAACCGTCGCCGTTGAAGTGCAGGTTCGAACGGTCACCCAGTGTGTAGCGTTCGAGCGGGTTGGCGACGAAGAACCCGTTCGATTCGTAGAGCGTCAACGACCAGAAGGCCTGCACCGGAACGGGGAAGTCGCCGGCCGGGAAATGGACGACGTAGCGGCTTCCAAGGCCCGTCAGTTTGACTCCGTTGCGATCCGTCAGGGCCAGCGGATAGATCGACAGGTTGGGCGTCGGCGCACCCACGCCCAGGCGGTCCGTCTCGACCCGCTGCACGTAGTTGGTGCCGTAGTTCCCCAGCCCTGCGACGAGCCATCCGTTGTGAGGGAGGAAGCTGGCTTCGATGTTGGCTTTGACGTCCTGGAGGACCTGACCGGGACCCAGGGTGACCGCTTCGCGCAGCCCCTGGAGCGTCGCCGGGCTGACGTTGCCTTTGGTCGGGTGCATGCCCGGGCCGATGTGGACGGCTGCGAGGCTTTCCAGGATTGGTTTGTCGGCGGCCGGGGGCGGGAACAGTTTCAGCTCTTTGCCAAGTGCCTTCCAGTAGAGGAGCTGGTTTTCGCCGAGCACCGTGCCGGGAATGTGGGCGCAGGTGGTTGTCGTTTTTTCTTCCGAGGTCGGCGCTTCGTAGCCCAGACCCTGGCTGTTCCACTTGTTCAGCGGCACGAGCTTCTCTTCAGCCTGGATAGCCCGGGCCGTGGCAAGGTCGGCCGGGTTTTTCACGACCGTTCTGGCGATCAGCCAGACCTGGTTGTAGGGCGAGTGGATGACTTTCAAGCCGTCGATTTCTTCGGTCGCCGAGAAACGCCCGGGACCGGCGATGGCGTAGTCGCCCGGGGGCACCAGACCCGAGGTCTGGCTGCCGATCGTGGCGAAGTTCTCGGTGTAGGGCGAGAGCATCTCGACCACGTTCAACCGTTCCGGTTCGGTGGCCGGGACGTGGATCACGATCGGGTGAGGCTTGAGCTTGAGCTCGGCGATCGAGTAGAGCGTGTCGGCGTTGGGCGCGACGACGCAGCCCTCTTTGGTGGTCGAGAGCGTCTGAAGGTGGGAGAACTGATTGACCGGGGCATCGCCCTGCGTGTCGGGCTTGGTCACGCCGGTAATCGTCTGGTAGATCCGCTGGCTGTCCAGCAGCGGCTGGCCGTAGATGTAGGCCTGCACACCAAGATTCTGTGCCGCCAGCCGTTCGGTTTTGAACTGTTCGCTTTCTTCAGCGAATGCCGCCGAGGCCGAGAGGCCCAGAACCGCGCAGGCGAGCACGGCCAGTGCCGCGATCCTCCCGATCATCCCTGACGCCAAAACCCTCATGCTGGCTCCCTCCACCTCGCCGTTTTGTCGGCTGGACCCGAGGGAGATCCCGTGGCGCCCGCACATTCGCAGCACTGGTCGCATCGGCTTGCCCCTCCTCAAAGACATCCGCCGTCCTGCCCCGATCGTACCTGACACACCATGGCACCGGTGTACTCGGGGTCTACAAGTCCCTGCCCCGCGTCAGGGCGTGACGACCGCGAAGGCGGGATCCCCGTCGTCCAGCAGACCGAACAGCTCGGCCACCTTCATCCCGTCACCCTCGATCACGATCACACCGGACGCGAACAGAGCCCCCATGTCGCCCTCTTTGAGGATCATCGAGTCCAGGGCCACCCTGGTCAGGGTGACCTTGGCCTGAGCATCCGGGTCGAGCAGGCCCTCTGTTGCCGACAGTGCCCCGTTTTCGACGCGCACCGTCCACTGCTCGCCGGTGTCCGTGAAATCCCAGGCCAGGGCGATCCTGCTCTCCCAGGCTCGAGGGCCGTCCAGCCGCACCCCGATGGCGTCCCAGAGCTGCTCCATCGGCAGGCTTCTGGCGACATCGGCGCTGGCCACCCGGCGGGCATTGTCACTGCTGGGCTTGCCGTCTCGGAGCTCTTTGGCCCCGACCAGGTAGAAGTTGCGCCAGATCGGACTCTCGGCCTGATAGCCCAGCTGCTCCAGCGCCTCTGCCAGCAGGTCCCGTGCCTCCTCCGAGGCGGGGTCGGCGAAGACGGCATGGGAGACGAGCTCGGCCACCCAGCGGTAGTCGCCGCCCTCGTAGGCGTCACGGGCCCGGGCCAGCAGCTGCGCCTGGCCGCCGGCAAGATCGACATACCGCGCCGCGGCATCCTCGGGCGGGTGAGGATCGAGGTGCGCCGGGTTCCCGTCGAAGAAGCCAAGGTAGCGCTGGTAGACGGCCCGGACGTTGAAGCTGGTCGTGCCGTAGCCCTCCCGGCAGGCCCAGGTCCCTTTCAGCGAGGGAGGCAGGGTCACCTCGGCGGCGATCTCGCTGCCCGTCAGCCCTCGGTTGGCCAGGCGGAGGGTCTGGTCGTGCAGGTAGCGGTACATGTCCCGGTGGCTCGCAAGGAAGCTCGTCACCCGCTCAGCTCCCCAACGGGGCCAGTGGTGCTGGGCGAACAGGACATCGGTGCCGGCTCCGAACATGTCGATCGCCTGGCCCAGATACTTGGACCAGGCGAGAGGATCCCTCACCTGCGCCCCCCGCGGGGTCAAGAGGTTGTGCTGGCAGTGGGTCGCGTTCTCGGGCACACAGAGCGCCCGCAACTCGGGAAAGTGGAAGTTCATCTCGGCCGGGGCCTCCGAGTCGGGGACCATCTGAAAGACGATCCGGACCCCGTCGACCTCCTCTTCCTGACCGGTCTCGGTGACCTCGTTGGTGGGGGCGATCAGGGTGACCGTTCCCGAGGAGGTCGTCTTGCCGATCCCGGCATCCAACTGGCCCCGCTCGCCTCGGGGCAGGCGCGGGGCCATCATGTACTCGGCCCGCCGCATCATGGCCGTCCCCGACAGGACGTTCTCGCTGATCGCGAAGTCCATGAACCCCTCGGGCGCCCAGACGGGCACCTGCCCAGACTCGACCTCGGCCTGGCTGACGACTCCCTTGACCCCGCCCCAGTGGTCGACGTGACTGTGGCTGTAGATCACCCCGCTCACCCGGCGCTCTCCCCGATGGGCCCGGTAGAGCGCCAGTGCCGCGGCGGCGCACTCCATCGAGACCAGCGGATCGATCACCAGCACCCCCTCGGAGCCCTCGACGAAGGTGACGTTGGACAGGTCATACCCGCGGACCTGGTAGATGCCGGGGACCACCTCGAACAGGCCATGGGCCAGGTTCAGCCGCGCCAGGCGCCAGAGGGCCGGATTGACCGTCTCGGGTACCTCCGGCTCACCCTCCAGGAAGCTGTAGGAGGCCATGTCCCAGACGGTCCGCCCGTCGCCGTCCTTCAGGATGAGGCTCTCCTCCGCCGAGATCAGGCCGCGTGAGGCATCGGCGAAGTCCTCCTGATCCTCGACCGGCAGGCCGGCCACGGCGCGCTGGTTGAGCTCGCGCGTGTGATGACTCGCTGGACCGGGGACGCTCACCGGGCGCATCGTGTCAGATCGGGAAGGCCGCCGATGAGGCCCTTCTCGAGGTTCGGGGACGCGCCCGGGCATCTCGCCCGCACGCGTCCCCGTTCCCGCTCGCCTGAGCGAGCTTGCCTCTGGGTTACTTGATCTCGAGCGTTTCGCCCTTGTTGGTCGCCGTTGCTTCCTGGCCGGACGGCAGGCCGCCTTCAGGCGACCAGACGTTGCCCGTTTCCGGACCGTTCAGTTCGGTCAGCAGGACACCGACGCTTTCTTCTTCGAATGCCGGCGGGTTGGTCAGCGGCGTGTAGCCGGGACTCAGTTCGCCGAGGTAGGGACCGACGGCGAAGCTCGAGATGGCTTCCTTGGTCACGACCCCAACCGGGCCGATGGACCCGATCACCGCACCGTGGACCCGCACTTTTGCGAGACCGGTGCATTCGAATTCAGCGAGGTAGCCCGTACCGGGGGCCGCTTCACTGGTCAGCGATGCACCGGCTTTGGAGGCGGCTTTGTTCAGCCACCCGAGGTTGCCGGCCAGTTTCGCTGTGGTGATCGTTTCCTTCTTTGCCCCGCTGGCACAGGGCGCACCCAGCGATTTGCACTTGGAGAACGTCGCCACGACGTTGAACTCCTTGTCCGGCACGGCCACCGCACCGGAGTCCTTGAAGGAGGCGCATTCGATCTTGATGTCGCCTTTGCCGGGGATCACGTTGTGCAGGATCGCTGCCCCGCCCTTCCCCTTGAAGGCCTTCCCTTTGCCAATGCCTTCCTTCAGTACGTATCCGCCTTTGCCACCTTCTTTGCTGCAGCCCTTTTCGAATTTGGCACCTGTTTCCTTGGCGCATTCGTACCAATGCGGGTTCGCCATCGCACCGCTGGCGCCAACCGCGGCCAGTGCGACCGCGACGAACAGGGTGAGCCCGAAGCACCTGATGGGCCTCATGTGTGTTCCGCTCCTTCCCCTCCCCTTTGACTGGGGTCGGACGGGCTCCCGGGACGCCCCCTCCCCGGGGCGCGAACCCTTTCTGAGTCCATCCGCACCGCACCGCTCATGTCGCTCGGCACGGCAGGACGACCTTGACACAAAGTAGGTTCGGCGTCAAGTAGCAGGACACATTGGCTCGTGGCGTCGGGCGGTCCGCCGCTCCGGCCGAAGTGCCCCACGGTGCTCCTGATGGCGAGATACTGGATGGACGTCGCGATGCAGCGACGCGCACGGATACGACTGATCGGAGGAGAGATGCTCAGCTCGGTTCGCTCGCGGTTGACCTATGCGAACGTGATGGCCACGGGGGCGATGTTCGTCGCCTTGGGGGGTGGTGCGTACGCCCTGTCGGGGGCTCCCGATAAGAACGGCGTGTTCCACGGATGCGTGAGCAGACAGACGGGCGCGCTTCGGGTTGTCCAGAGGGCGAACTCCTGCCACAGGGCGACGGGCCACGGACGCCACCGGAATCCCGGTGAGTTCGCCGTCGAATGGAACAAGACTGGTCAGCCCGGCGCCAACGGGGTCAACGGCGCGAACGGCGCAAAGGGAACGGCCGGCGTAAACGGGACCAATGGGGCAACGAAGCTGACGGTGAGAGAAGCCACCGGTCCCGCGGTCAAAGAAAAAGCAACCAGCGTCGCCGCGGCAAGCTGCAACCCGGGAGAGCACATGACGGGAGGCGGCGTGAGCGTGACCGACAGCAATTTCGAGGTGGTCGACCGGAGCTTCCCCAACGGGACACAGTGGGTCGCCGAAGTCAGGAACACAGCCACGGGTGCCCCGACACTCGAAGTAAGCGCGGTGGCCTACGCGATCTGTGCCTCCCCCTAGGAGGACTGATGGGGGACTCTCAAGTACCGCTACCGGGATTTGAGGCTGCCGGATCCAGCCCGGGCCTCAAGGATGTGGAGGCGGCGGTTCCTGAAGCACCCAACGCCTGAAGTCGCCAAACCCGCTGCATGACTGGTTGAGCGCCTCCTGGACCTGCGCGTCGCCATCGCCGGCGACGGCTTCTCCCGGCCACCCGAGCAACGATCTCAGCACGACGAACGAGTTGAACAGAAGCCGGCGACCGCCGTTTGGTTCATAGGCATTCGGAAAGAAGTGCAACATCGAGCAGTCGAGGCCGGGGGCTCCCTGAGCAAGCACGTTGACGTGCTCCTCGAGCGTCGGCGCACCCTCACGCGACCGGGTTTCGATCCGGAGCGTGATCGTCTTCGCAGCGGGCTCCGTCGACCCGCGGGGGACGCGATTGACGATGACAACGAACACCCGGCCGGGGTGCGTGTCCAGCGGGGGCATGAAGACTTCGGGGAACCGGTGCGGCAGGTAGGGATGGGCCCGCGCCACGGCGGCCGCCACGTATTGGCCGTCGGCCGAGCCGATGACCGAGAGCCGGAGCCCTCGCGCAGATCCGCGTGGCGTGATCGTCGCGATCGCGAAGTCGAGCTGCGATGGCGCGGTGAGCACCACCCGATGAGCCCGGGACCGCCCCGCAGCCGGAGACGCCAGACCAAAGCCGACGAGGGCAGTGACGGCGAGAGGGAGCAGGGATCGAGGCGACGGCATCG
>CAZFGJ010000042.1:0-4057 GCA_964518445.1 uncultured Solirubrobacteraceae bacterium | reverse complement strand
CGGCATCGTCAGTGCTTCTCAGACTCCCCCACGCGAATCCAACATTCGGAATAGCATCGCTGGAGGCATGTACCCCACCCGCGTCTGGCAGAACTATGCGATGGCTGTGGCCGGTGGCGCCGTCGTCGTGGTCCTCGGCCTCGTCTCGACCTTCTCCACAGAAGACCAGTGCGTTACCGAAACGGAGAACACGGCGGGAGACCACTGTGACTTCCTGAACGCCCACCCTGCATGGTTCCTCGTCCCGGCCGCTCTCGTCACGATGCTTCTCGCATCGATCCTTCTGCGCCGCTCAAGCCGCCCGGCGCAGTACATCGTCCTCGCGCTCTGCGCCGGCGTCTACGCCCTCGTCCTGGTCGGCCCGACAGTGTGGGTGGTGACCGCAGGCCACGGAGGCGGGTAACGCGGGCCTGCGAGGCCCCAGAACGAAAGAGCCCCAAATGCCTGGCGAGGCTGGACTGCCCTCGCCCTGAACGTTCGAGGGGCGCCGGGGTACATGTGCGCCTCGCGCGTGCCGCTGTAGGCGGGATACTGGGCGGGTGATATCTGAGGAGGCCACAAGCCGCATGGAGGTTGGCGATTACCGTCCGCTTGACGACGAGCGTGTCGTTGCGGTGCTCACCTGGACCGGACGGGCCAGGAGCAGCGGACTCGACCTCGCAGAGATGCCGTGGACCGGGGCAAACCTGTTCCAAGTGCGCGACGGCAAGGTGGTCAAGCTCGTCCTCTATTGGGACGGCAAGCGCGCCCTCGCCGACCTCGGCCTGGAGGAGTAGGCGATGTCGCAGGAGAACGTAGAGGTCGTGCGGCAACTTCTTGGCCCGTTCGAACAGGGCGATGCCGTACCGCTGTTTCGTGACGACACCATCAACGCCGCACTCGTCACGGCGAGCGAGCCGTTCTTCACGCCGGATTTCGAGTGCGTGTTCGTTAGAGAGGACGTGGGACGCGCTACCTATCAGGGACTGGAGGGCCTCAGGAGCGCCTGGCTGGACTGGCTGGAGCCCTGGGAGAGCTACCACCCAGGGGTAGAGGACGTGATCGATGCGGGCGAGGATCGGGTGGTCGTCTTGACCCGCGATCGCGCGCGGCCGCAGGGCGCCGCCGCCAACGTCGACTTCCTCGGCGCCCCGGTATGGACGTTGCGCGAAGGCAAGGTCCGCCGCATCGAGTTCTACTGGAACCGTGCCGAGGGACTGGCGGCCGCGGGCCTGGTGGAGTAGGCGATGTCGCAGGAGAACGTCGAGATCATGCAGCGGTATTACGCCGCGTGGCTCCGAAGGGACCCGTCCGAGATGGGCACACTCGACCCCGAGATCGAGCTTCACCCCGACCCGGCCAACGAGTGGGTCGGCATCGATGACGTCTACCGGGGTCCCGAGGGGGTCCGACGGTATATCCGCACCGTCGAAGAAGCCGTCGTGGACTACCGACCGGAGATCGAGCGGCTGATCGACGCCGGAGACAAGGTTGTGACGCTGGCGATCGAGAGCGGACGAGGGAGAGGCAGCGGGGCAGCTGTGCAATCGAATAGGACGGCACACGTCTGGACCCTGCGCGACGGCAAGGCGACCCGCCTCGACCTCTACAACGACCGGACCGTCGCCCTCAAAGCCGTGGGGCTGGAGGAGTAGGCAATGCCACGAAGCGTCGATGTCACAACTAGCGTCGAAATCGGGGCCCGATAACGCGAAAAACCCCATGAATATGGGGCCTCTCGAAGTACCGCTACCGGGATTCGAACCCGGGTTTCCGCCATGAGAGGGCGGCGTCCTAGTCCCCTGGACGATAGCGGCGCGCTGTGCGACCGATCCGAGGCTAGCAAAGCCCGCACAGCGAGATCGGCTCGCAACGGCCGGGCAGCGGCCTTTCCGCCGCGGGTCGGCCGGTGCGATATCTTCGCTGCTCCCCGCGCGGATGTGGCGGAATTGGTAGACGCGCACGGTTCAGGTCCGTGTCTGAGAAATCAGGTGGAGGTTCGAGTCCTCTCATCCGCATAGTACCGAAAGCCCTGCAAATCGCAGCTTTCCCGAGTCGGTCGCCTTCGAGGCATAGACTGGCCGGAATGTTCGTATTGTTGCCAATGGCAACTACGTACGTTTTTACGTACATCCTGGCGCTAGCCGGTTCTCCCGCTTCGGGGTCAGTCCTCCTGTGAGCGTTCGACTGGATCGCGGCGCGTGGGAGGTCCGCTGGCGCGACCGGACAGGTCGGCTGCGGGCAAAGCGCCTCAGAAGCGAGGAGGCGGCGCGTGCGTTCGACGATGCGCTCCGGGATACGCGGCCGTCCGAGCGGGCCGCCACCACTACACGCGGCGCGAAGGGCAGCGTGTACTCCTATAAGACGGCCGGCGGGACACGCTGGCGCTACGTGCTGCGACGCTCGGACGGCAAGCAGACGAGCAAGCGCGGGTTCACGAGCCAGAGGGCGGCGCACGAGGCGTATCGGCGGGTAGTCGAGCAGATCGACCGGGGCGAGCTGCGCCACACCGATGAGACGTTCGGCAGCTGGTGGGAGAGCTGGCTGCGCCGACGCAGGCCCTACCTTGAGCCGAACGCCTGGCGCGCATATGACGTCGATGGACGCATCCGACTGCTCCCAGCGTTCCAGGACACCCGCCTCGACAAGCTCGACGTGGAGCAGGTCCGCAGTTGGATGGAGCAGCAGGCTGAAGCCGTCGAAGCCGGCGAGGCCGCGCCCAAGACCGTGAACAATGCTCTCGGAACGCTGGTGGTCTGCCTGAACGCCGCGGTCAAGGATCGGGTGATCGCCTCAAACCCCGCCGTGGGCGTCGATCGTCTTCCACGCGCTCACGTCGAGCGACACTACCTACGTCTGCAGGAGATCCCCCTGTACCTCGATGCCTGCCTCGACGCGTACCGGCCGCTCGCGGAGGTGCTGCTCCATGGCGGGCTACGGATCTCCGAGGCGATCGCCCTGCAGATCGGCGACCTCGAGCTCGAGGACACCGGAGGCGCGATCGTCGTCTACCGCTCCCAAAAGAAGACCCACTCTCAGGGCAGCGCCAACGGCTCGACCAAGGGCGACCGCTTCCGAAGCGTCGAGATCGGCCCACACCTGAGCGGTGTCCTCAAGGATCAGATCGCGCGGCGTGAGGAGAGCGGCGCAGGCAACCAGCCAGACGCCCCCGTGTTCGTGATGCCCGTTCGTCGCCGCAAAGCCGAGCGAGGCCGTTGGGCCCGAGCGGGCGACCAGGCTCCGCTTGACCGCAACACCGTCTCACGCGAATGGCACAAGCTCGCGCTCCAGGACGCCGGCCTGCGCGACATGCCGCTGCACTCACTGCGCCACACCGCCGCCGCGGCATGGCTCGCGGGCGGGAACTCGCTGATGTACGTGCAGCGCCAGCTCGGTCACGCCGACATCGCCACGACCGAGCGCCACTACGGTCACATGGAGCGCCACGTGCTCGCCGCGGGCGCGATTGCAACCGAAGAAGCGATCACCCGCGCGAGCACAGCGAACAGGTAGGGATTTGGAGGCTCAGCAACGTGCGCGCTGGCCACGCCTAGTCGCGATGGATGACAGCTCGGCAGCAGGCCTCGTCGTGCGAGTTGAGCGTCCGGGTGTCCAGTTGGCGCGGGCGTCATCGAGCCAGTTCTGAATGTCCTCTGGCACGAACCGCAGGGGCCCGTCCTCGCCGCCGATGCGGATCGAGGGGATGCGGCCACTCTTGGCAGCTTCATAGAGCCAGGAGCGTGAGACACCGAGCTGCGCTGCAACGTCGGTCGGCTTCAGCAGTGTCAGCGTGAGTTGTGACTGTGACTCGTTCATGGTGTTGATGACCGCGAGCAGGCCGAAACGACCAATCGGACGTTTCGGACGCTCATCCGTCAGCGCTCGGGTGGTGCGCCCGACGTCCACCTGCTTTCGACGCCGCCGCCCTGCCGGCGCAGCGTGTCGGCGATGTCGGCAAGGTGGTGGTGGAAAGCGAGCTCCTCGCGGGGGTCGCGTCCGTGGTCGTCGATCTCGGCGCGCCATAGGGCCAGGGCGCAGAGGGTCTCGGTCTGCGCCTCGTCGGTCCACCAGCCGTCTT